>JBGCDR010000154.1:0-4119 GCA_045105515.1 Oligoflexales bacterium | reverse complement strand
CACACGAAGATATTTAAATGCCGAAAATATGGTATTTTTCACTTATCACTGGAAAATAAGAAGATTTTTTAAAATTAATTTCAACCGCGATAAAAAAAACTGAGTTGCAAAGGCAAGAATTTAGTTTCCGACCAGACACTACATAAAGAGTCGGGTTCTTTTCCTAATTAACCTGACGAATGTCTACCTTAAAATTAATTAACGAAATAGCGTCATCAACGATACCTGGAGTCATTCGTTCTTCGCCTGATCTTCGAGTAGGTTTTTCTCATTTAATTAATAAGATTAAAGTTCATCCCATAAATTACAAAGAGTTCGATACAGAAATGTTTGATTTTGGTTTAAACCTCAATGAGAAGCCTTTCAAGAAGTTGGTTTGGGTCTATGATAGAGGCTACCTTATTGATGGTGAGCCCGAGATTAAGAATCAGATTATCCCTTCATAATCTAAAGTTGCAGAAAATCCTTACCACCTCCAAAAATCCATACATCTAAACTAGGTTTAATCTTGAAAAGCTTAGTTCTCACAATATTTTGCCAGTCAGCAATCACTTAAATTTATTCTAAAATTTTAAACCTTTACATTATTATTACGCCTTTATCTATCCTACCAACACGAATCATAGATTATTAAGTGAAGACATTTGGTAGGTTAGAGTATATGCTCTTCATTTTTTGGGGTAGCGGTGATTCATCCCAACCATTTTCACTAGCTTTCCGTAACATAACTTGAGAGTGGTGTTTCTCCAAGTCTGCGGTCGCGGTGATTATAAATTAAGAAGCGAGACTATGGAAAACAGCAAATCTCCCAATGAACCTTTGCTAGTTCAAATCGCAGCAGGAAACCGAGAGGCCTTTAACACTTTCTACGGGAAGTACAGGACTAAACTACGGCAATTCCTCCGCAAAAAAGGTCTTGGACATCAGGAAGTAGAAGACGACCTCATACAGGAGATTTTTCTAAAAGTATGGAAGAAAGCAAAGTATTTCGACGAGAAAAAAGGCAAGGAGCAAAGCTGGTTACTGGCTCTTTCCCAGAATTGCCTGTATGACTATTGGCGCAGAGTGCAGAGCGCACCTGTGTTCGCAGAGCAAGATTCTGAGGAAATGGAAATTGCAGAGGGCCACGAGGAAGAGCAGAAGCTCAAACACGACTGGCTTACTATTCAGTCTGCCTTGAAACATTTAAGCGAGGTAGATATTAGTCTCTTCAAGATGGTTTACATAGAGGGTAGAACCATGGAGCAATGCTCCCAAGTCTTAGGAATTCCCAATGGTACCATCAAATGGAGAGTAAGTATGATTAAAAAGAAAATTCGCCAATATGCCCAGTGAGAGTAATTATGAATACTGACGCTAAAAATTGCAGATCCCATCCCGATGACTCAATGCTCATGCGAGTTAGCCTTGGTAAAGCTGACATAACAGAAACAATGATCATTGAAGCTCATATACACTACTGTATACAGTGTTATGACAAATATTTCAATTTCCAACAAAATCTAATAAACGACTTTCAAAGCTTAGACACTCTGGAAATAGTAAGTACTCAAACAGAAGGTGATTCGATACTTACTGCGCTCAATGGAAAGCTAGATGCCTTGGAAGATAGCGATTTAAGACCATCTGACTCGACTTATGAGTTACTCCCACCTGCTCTTTTAAGTTCTATGGACACCCAAGCTGAACTGAAGTGGAATTCTTTCTGGCCCTCAAAAGGTAAGGTTTCTCTTCTAGCAGAGGACAGAGTTGGCCAATACCAGCTTTTTATAGGGGTCATTGACCCGGGAGCAACTCTACCCGGACATCGACACAGTTTGAATGAGCAAACCCTTGTTTTAAAAGGTCAGTACATTGTTGATGACAAGGTTTTTGAGGCAGGAGAATGGTCAGAGTCAACAAAAGGAGAAGAACATGCTCCCAGTGCCGGAAAAAACGAGCATTGCTACTGTCTCATCAGGGCAAATAAGCAAGGTTATAAATTCACAGGTTCCTCTCGTTGGAGAAACCCCCTTCTCAGTATTTTCACCTAAGCTACAATATTTTTAAATAATTTTAAGAATATCTTTATATTGCAGCGTCTAGTGTTATTGAAAAAAGCATAATGGTATTTGTTTTTATTGTTACTCTTATATATTGACTCTCTGTCAGAGAATAGTTACAAAAGTAGGTGGAATCTTTCGTCAATAAATTCGAGCAATAATATGAAAACTATTTTCCGTCTGCTTGCCTTTACCCTGTCATTAACCTGTTTCACTTACCTTTTACTTCCTTATTTCAAGTCAGATTCGATCAGTTTACTGAGCTTTTGGCAGTATCTAACCAAGTGGGGACTAACTGCCAACCTGCTGCTATCCTTAAATGCTCTCGTAAATGAATTCAAGCCCAAGATTCGGGTTTCTGACACTCTTTTAAGCATTGCATTGCCCATGAATATGATGATTTTAATACTATACTGGGGCCTATATGCGATTGACCCTCGTTTGGTTAACTCAGCAGGTCCAACTCCCTGGTATCTCGAATATTACCTTCATCTAGTTATGATAATCTTCGCCTGGGTTGAAGGCCTAGCATTTACTCGGCCGTTTCGTAATCACACTAGATCAATTATAGCTTCTAGTTTTGTAGCATGTATCTATATTGCATTTGTAGAGCTGATCATTATTCCTTACAAAGCAACGTATCCATATCCATTTTTAGGTAAACTCTCTGAAATCCAATTGCCAGCCTTCTATGTCGGCGTCGTAGTGTTCATGTTATTTTTATTGTCTACCTCTAAAATAATTAGCAATAAGATTTGGTCTACAGAAAGACAACTCGAAATCATTTCAAACAATTCTAAAAATTAGAGAAATCTAGTTTTACCCTCCGTTTTAAGTGCTTACCGCTTTAGTCATAATAGAAAAATAGGTTTCAAAGACAAAATTGCTTTGTTATCTTAAATTATCTTTGCATATATCGAAAATCTACATGGGATAAAAAATGAAAATTATTATTATATATATGATTATGGCTTATGGCAGCTTTAGTATCGCACGTGAGATCAATTTGAATTCAGACAAAATTGATCTGGGTGAGATTCTTCAATCCGATCATGAAACAGCAAAAGAATCCATCACTATTATACGTGATAGTAGCACACCGAAAGTGGTGCTTCTGACTTTTAGTTTTATTTACAAGAACAGAGTTTGCAGCGAATACAAACAAGAAGAGATTCGAATTCCAGGATACGAAGTATGTTCTGGAGGTGAAGGCAATGATTGCCACTGGGTGTCTGATCGGGTTGAATACAGGGATTATTGTGTAAATTATGATACTTTAGACGAACCAGAGACCCAAAAAATTAAACTACGTTTTAGAAAAGCTGCAAAACTCAAAAATGACCAAACAGAAATATTTCACATAGTTTTTGAACAAAAAAAGAATAACAGCAAAAGTATTAATATTTCAGGGAAAGCAATCAAAGCTAGTCATCCGTACCAGATTAAGAAGGTAGATTCTATTTTTCGTCGTGATGGGTTGGACTTCAGGATTGGAAAATAGGGAGATTATATTCATTTTAACCATCTAATATTAATGTTTTTTTAAATTCCCCACCTTAGTCTAAAGATTCGCGCTAAAAATATATGTAAAATAGTAAATAAATAATTCTTCCGATAAATTTAGATAGTCGCGGAGGCCTCTTTCAGGAGGTGAAATCATGATTGACCATAATTCATGCAAGTCATATGGCAGATTTGAGGCGTTTAAACCGCAACTGGAATACCCCTGAATTAGTTCCAAATGAAATTGCAAAAAATTTAAGGTTACGAATGGATATCCTTGATGAAAAAAACCTTGTAGATGAAATCTACCATAGAACAGGAAAGAATCTCAAGGTCACAGGCGCTCCTGATAGCGATAAAAATGTCGAAACAGAAAGCGGATATCAAGACATAGATGTATTCATACACCAAGCAAATAAACCTAATGATCTAATTAGTGCCTGATTGGAAACACACCGCCGCTTTTGTGTGTAAGGCTTAGAGCACTATAATCTTTAGCGAATTTCCCCAGTTTCTCTAAAAAGGATATAATTGTCGGAAAATCAAAAGATCTTGGGGGTGCCCATGCGCGCAA
>JBGCDR010000153.1:0-11769 GCA_045105515.1 Oligoflexales bacterium | reverse complement strand
TCGTTTAATCATAGCATGTTGATATTACATATATATTATATGGCGGTTTTTTCTGTTTTTACATCATATCTTTTGCGGTTTCAGTGATTATACATGGAAAGTAGGTGTTAATGGGAGCTTAATCTTCGTCTTGCCAGTTAAATATCTCATCCTTTCTTTAAACTATATAATGAGGCGCTTATGAAAATCTTTTACTTGATTACTCAAATTTCGGTTTCTACTGTTTGTTTTTCCTCTCCATTTCCAGAAATTGTTCATGAAAGATCATTTGATGATTTGATTGAAAAAGATGCATTTAATGATGTCAGCAATAATAATTTTGAATTACCTCCGTTACTCAATCTCAATCAAGACGAAGCTTTACCTTTCTGCGAATTTTTCACAGATCCAATCAAATGTACTGAGAATGACATTGTTATCGGGAAATATTTTAAAACGAATAAACATCCCGGGAATTCAAAATTTATAAATCGGATTGTAGCAAATCGATTTATTTATCAAACTCTTGATAAAAAAAACAAAGCCCACATTGTTAAAGATATCCTCAGCATACTAAAGGAAGAGAAAATTAGGTTCTTAGAGTTTAATGAATCAGAGCAAACTTGGAGTGTAGTTTCCGAGGAAATATCAGAGAAGGTGATAGAAAAAATCCTGAATGAAGAATCTTTTTGAAGCTTAATTTATTGCTAGGGATCCCTCCACTCGCTCCGCTCCGTCGGGATGACAGTAGATGCCTCTGATCCGTCGACAAAAATCTCATCACTCAGACTATAAAAGAGGAGCCTCCAATGTTATCCCGAGAGCGCAGCCGAGGGATAACATTAAAAACCAATTATCATCACAAACTGTCATTTCGACTGAGTCATACGAACGGATAAATCGCCTCCAGTTCAATAAAAAATTATAGGCCATAGTTTTTAATAAAGCTAAAATTAACTAGATCTTTTTTTTTTGACATGGTTTACCAATTAATGGCTAATGTTATAAAAATTTAAAAAGGAGTAAACCGAAATGATGGTATGGGAAAAAAATTGTCTAAAACTATCAATCTTTTTAATTATGGTATGTATTCTCACAGGCGAATCTAACGCTAACGAAATTTACGAATTCCTCCAAAAAAGAATGGATGTAAAAAAATCTGTGGGAGTTAACTTTCATCATAAACAGATCAAGAAAGAGCCGCTCCTAGAATTTTTTCCCGATATTCATTGGTTAAGCAAGGGCAAGATGCAAATGGCTCTTGAGGAGTTTTATCCGGAAAATCTCGGAGACTTTGCAGACTGGGATATTGACAGGTTACATCTAGATACTGACTTAGATTCAGGATTTTTAACTTTGGGAAAGTCTGCAATCATCTACCAAAATAGACTACCAAAATTTTTTAGCCGTAAGCATTTTTTGACCTCAAGCTACCTCGATTGTGCTTTTAATGGTACCACCGTTCAATCTATTGACCGAAAAAATTTGCAAGTTAGCACTCTGACTAAAATTAAAATATTAGGAATCAAACTCGCATCCATTGAAACCAGAGTGAGTGTAAAGATTTATGAGGATTTAGATAGCTTTCTTGGTGCTGAGGTTCCGATTAACATGGAGTCCACCTGGACCGAAATAGCTGGGAGTATTCCTCTACCACTAGAACGAATCACCACCACAAGCTCTGGAAAATATGATATTACTCCCAACAAAAACTCGGTGGGTGGACGCACCATCAACTTTTACTACAATATCAAAGGCCAGCATACATTTCATCTGTCCATCAAAGTTGTTAGCTTTAAAAAAGTTCCGATTTTTGCCCGCAACACCATTTTAGACCATCAGTATACAGGCACCTGGGAAAGCTTAAATTTGATTAGGAGTCTGCCCAACCAACTGTTAAGTCGTTCTTAATGAATCATTTCAATTGGATCAGTAATTTCACGCACGAGAGCTTGGCAAAGCCTCCGGAGTCTATGCTGCACTTTTTCAGTTTCAAATTGTGCTTTGACATATTCCATCTGCGCAATGCTAGTATTACAGAGTAAGATAAGGTGGGTCATTTGACAATATACTGCATTCACAACCCAGCAACGATCTTCGAAGGGAACTTGATCCCCAACTTCTTTGGTCAACCTTTCCATCAAATACTGCGCACCTGGCCCTCCACCCATTTGACCATCCACATCTGAGCTAAGGTCAAGCACCACGTTACCAGTCGACAAGATGCGAAAACATGACTGAAATCGGTCTGAAATACTCACAAGGTGTTGGTAAACCTCAGGGACTAGTTCGACAAACCTTAAGTCAGGATGGTTTTCAGCGATCTCCTTTAACTCTTCCCTTAAATCATACCCTGCCTTATTTAAAACTTCGCTACAGAGCTTTTCCTTACTCTGAAAATGATAGTTAATTGCAGATAAATTAACTGTAGCTTGTTTTGCAATTTCTCGCATCGAGGTGCCTTCAAAGCCATTATCGGAAAACAATTTGAAAGCTGCCTGAAGAATCTTTGTTTTTGTATCGACAACACTCTGCATTATAAAAACCCTATACAAACACTAACCTGGGAGTTGTGAAGCTACCTTGCCCTGATCTTTTAGAATCGCCTTTTTTGAACCATCACCAAAGACAGCTGTGCTTCCAGGCCTCAACCACGCGCGTACATTTTTAGTTAGACAGAACATATCCTCTAAAATAGCATAACCGCATGGCACCCATACTAAGGTAAAAAACGTCCCACTTGCAAGCCCCCAAGCCATCGCCATGGTCATGGGTATCAACATTGGGTCTGAACCCCCTAATCCATAAGCCGTGGGAATGAGACCACTAAAAGTAGTTAAACTTGTGACCAAAACAGCCTTAAGCCGCATACCACTTGCCTTCTTCAGTAGTTCATTGAGCGACATATAACCTTCAAGGCGCATTTGGTCAATAAAACTAATCAACACAATACCTGAATTTACAACAATACCAGACAAACCCACCATTCCAATCAATGAAAGAAAGCTCACAGGTAGTTGATGAAAATAGAAGGCAACGGCATAACCTATAAACCCAAATGGTATACAAAGCATTATGATTGCAGGCCGCAAATAGGATTTAAACAAAAACACAAGCAAGGAAAAAATTCCTAAAAGCGCAAGACCCATTGCAATAACTAGAGATTCCATTGATTCTTTAGTACTTTCCTCTTCACCTCCCACTGTATAGCTCACAAGAGGAAACTGTGCGGACTGAGCCCAGAAAAGATTCTTAAGCCTATCATTTGCAAGCTGGCTGGTCGTATTTTCCGTGTTGACATCTCCTACCAAAGTTCGCGAACGTTGATAGTCAAAATGTTTGATATTTTTTGATCCTGGTTTTTTCTCAAAGGACAGCAGCTTTGCGAGAGGGATCAAGTTACCTTTTTTATCCATAACCTTAAGCCCCATGATCTGGGCAATATTCCTTTTCTGTTCTTCCTTAAGCTCTACTTTAATTTTTACCACCTTATTATTTAGTACAACATTGGAAACCTCACTTCCTTCTAATGCTGTTCTTACAGTATTGCCTATTGCTCCCACATCTAGCCCAAGCCTAGCAATCTTATCGTAATCGAAATCCGCCCAAAGCTCCGTACCTCCAGCTTGCTCAGCAAACTTGAGGTTTAAGATTCCCGGTATTTTAGCAGCTTGTTCCATTATAAGTGTGGTCATTCCCTCTAATTGCTCTGAATCAGGTGATCTAAATGTTACCTTTATTGCTGAGCCAACAGGAGGTCCATTAACTTCTGCCTCAAATCGCAAATCTTGAAAAGATCCCGTATCAATAGTCCTCAACTTAGCAAGTATTTCCTCATGTTTGCTTGTTTTCGCTGCTTCAGTGGTGAGGTTTATCATAACCAGACCACTTTGTTCTCCTTTCGTACCTTTAGAATCCATCAGGTTAAATTGCCCATCTCCAGCTTTATTGATGATGCTTTCCACATCATCAGCAAGTACCATTTGTATTTTTTTGACGAGTTTTTGCGACTCTAAATAAGTTTTATCAACAGGAGTCCCACTCTTAAGTTCATAACGGGCAACATACCTTTCAGTATCCCCAGGGGGAAAAAGAATAAACTTATTGCCCCAAATGGTTAAAGCGATAGACCCCCCAATCATCAGACCAAAAATTATGGCGACCAAATAGCGAAATCTAAGACAATAGCCCATAAAACCTTCAAATTTCGAACGGACTGCATGAAACCAATCTACGGGTTCACCACTTGCAGATTGTTTTAATTTTCCCGATATCTGTAGCCTTAAGGGTAAAAGAAAGAAGGATTCCAACAAACTTACGAGGAGCGAGATACTCACGACCACCGGAATAAATCTAATAAATTCACCCATCACTCCTTTTGTCACCATCATGGGGAGGAACGCCGCGATAGTCGTCATAACTGTAGCACTGATTGGTAGCCACAGCTGGGATACAGCTTCCACTGCAGCTTCTTTTTTTTCAAGCCCCGTTCCCAGCAGACGGGTGTAATTTTCAGTGACTACTACAGAGTTATCTACAAGCATTCCCAGTGCAATAACGAGGGCTAAAACTGAAATAGTATCAAAGGTTGCTCCAAAGTAAGGCATCAGTGCAAAAGTTAGAAGGACCGTGATAGGTAGTGATAAGGAGGCCATAAATCCTAGTTTTCCAGGAAGAAAAAGCATCAAAAAGAACACCACCAAGATGAACCCAGAAATTGCATTAGAGCTCAAGTTTGACAGCTTATTGTCAATTTTTTGTGCTTCGTTATGGTACACAATAAGCTGATGCTCAGGCCACTTAGCCTGTACAGAATCTAAGAGCTGCAAAACATCTTTTGCAAGGTCGATCGAATCAGCGCTTGCTGCTTTAGTGACAGTAAGCAAGTGTCCTGTTTGACCATTGATGCTAACCATAACTTCAGCCTTTTCCCGAGCATCCTCCACCACAGCAACATCTTTAAGATAGATCTTATTTCCAGTAAAATTTGCTCTGATGAATAATTTAGCTAGATCCTCACGGTTGCTCACCTTTGCATCTAAACGCACCAGTTTATGCCCTGATACTTCAGACAAAAGGCCTCCTGGAACATTGATATTTCTCGCTTGAATACGCCCGAGAACTTCGTCAATTCCTATGTGATATTTACTTAATTTATCCTTGTCGAGGTAAATGCGAAATTGTCTTTTCTGAAAACCAACACTCGCTACTGAACTGGTACCTTTTATATCCTCTAATTGGTCCTTCAAGTTTTCCGTAAGTTGATTTAACTGGCCTTTATCATTTGGGCCCACCACACCAATTTCTACTACCGAAATTTCATCACTGTTGAGTTCTGTAATCTGTGGCGAACTGGCTAAGTCCACCGGTAAATCAGAAACCTTATCAACGGCTTTTTGTACATCGTCAACAATTTCATTCTTTTTTGGAGCATCGAGATCGATACGGACTTTAATAAGGCTGAGACCAGGCATACTCGTGGAGGTTACATCCTTCAATCCCGAGATTGCCTTAAGTTCATCTTCTATGGGTTTGGTAATTTTCAACTCAATATCTTCAGCACTCGCTCCCCCATAAGGAGTAGTAATGATGAGGGTAGCAAAATCCACTGAAGGAAAGGTTTGCCTATTTAAGGAAGTTGCGCCGATGATACCGGTGACCACCGAAAAAATCATCAACAAGATTGTTAAGCGATTATTTTCAATAAAAAACCTGACTAATCGTTCCACTTTAATCCTCCTTCTAGGACTATAGTTGATTAAATTTGCATGGAAACTCTGAAAACAAACTTAAATATTCTAATACTGCTTTCACAATTTGTAGTTGGGTATCGATCATCGCAAGATCATTACTAAGACTACGCTCTTGCTCACCAATGAGTTGGTAAACGTCAAGCCGAGCTTGTGCATACTTTTTTTCTACTGATTTGAGGCTCGTTCTGAGATACTGAGCATTCATCTTCTGAGCCTGAACAGCCTGCAGCAGATAGTCGACAGACTTCAACATATGCTGATGTTTTGCAGCAAGTCTTAGCTCCCAATCTGACTTTTGGGATTGAAAACCTAGCATATCTGCTGCCTGCTTATAATCATAAGCTTTTTGACGTTCACCCAGAGGATATGAAAAATTAAGAAATAGTTTACTGGTATTACGATTAGAATCCCATGAGTCGCTTACAGCATCTGCATATTGACCCTCACTCCCAGTTCGAGAGTACACCCCTGTCAAACTTAGGTCTCCTTGCAGATAGGACTTATTTAGCTGCTGGTCAAAAGTAAGTTTTTCTTCTAATAACTTTATCAAACCCTCATAAATGGAAAACTTGATAGGAGCTTTGGGATGACTCTTAATTATTTTAGTGCAAGCAAAGACCTGCTCACTGACAGCGTCGACCTTACCGGATGCTATAACTATCTCTTTTCCTTCCAAGCTAGGGATTACCTGTGAAAGTGCTTCTACAAGAGCACTACGCTGATACTCTAAATTTAGCAACCTTGCATGTCGTTCTGCACTTTGAGAAGAATATAGTGCTAATTCCCCGGCATCTGCGATAGACATTGCTTGACGCTGTTTTGCAAGCCTTTCCTGGGTATGTGAAGCTTCCTGCATTTTTTTGACAATGCTCATGCGTTTATCAACTCCAGCAATCTCCCAAAATAAGATCCTTGCTTGATTGAGTAATAAACTCTTTCGTACCTGAGACTCAAGATTAGCTATCTTAATTTGGGTTTCCAGCTGAGCCTTCTGGTTTTGGTCGAAAGAACCAGCTAGATTCTTCCAAAGGTTTAAGCTCACCGATATTTGTGGAATAAAACCATAAATTGAAGAGCGATTACCTAGGATATTTACCATGTTTTTGTACTGGTTAAAGCTGCCTTCAATCTGCGCTCCATAAGCTAATTTCTTGCGAACTCCTACAGTAGTGTTTATAAGGGGGCTTGGTTTCCCATTTGGGTTGATTTGGTTCCAGTTGCCAGTGTGACTTTCATAGCTACCATCTATAAACCCAAGTGGATCGTATTGATTAGAGAAAGATTCAGATTGAAATTGGCTGAGGGATTCTTTTGCTTTGCTTGCTGCCAGGCCGCTATGGGTGCTTTTTTTGAGCAGCTCCGGCAAATCAGACTCCTCCAGTTCTCTAACATTGCTCAAAGAAGTAAAGGCCCAAGATAAACAAATGATTAATGTCATCAGATATTTTTGTCTCATCTTAAAAACTCCCACCGAGGCTTGGAGAAAATTAAACGTTCGTTCTTTTTATTCATACGTTCGTTCTATATATTTGGCTAAAAATTTTTAGCATCTTTGTTTTAGGTCCCTAGTTAGAGTAGTCCACACTCAACAAATAGTCAAACGTTCGTCCTAATGAATATATCGAATTTGCTTTTGACTTTTTGGCAAGAAGGGATTCCTATAGTAATGTATGTCTCACAAGAAAAGGACGGGACTATGGAACGTTCCATTACTGAGCAGGCAAGAGAAAAAAACAAGCATGTAAGCTTCCTTGAAAAATGCATGCTTCACTATCAAAGATTTATTGGCCACACATTGGTCATTTTTACTTATTTCGCTATATGGGCCTGGATGTACTTTTATTTAGGATACCGATTTCCGCAAGTGAAAGAATTGAGAAGGGAGTTTGCGAAGATTAAAGGACCATCTCAGCAAGCTTTTTTGATCTGTGCTAATCATCTAACCATGATCGATTCATTTCTTATCACCTGGGCACTTGGCTCTAATTTTAGTTTTGTCCATAACTACAAGGCCTTCCCTTGGAACCTTCCTGAAAAAAAGAATTTTACTGGTAATTTGGCTTCCAGGTTCTTGTGCTTTATAGGAAAATGCCTCCCCATCACTCGCAAAGGACCTGTAGAAGAAACACAAAAAGTGTTTGCCAAAGTTTTTTATCTTTTAGGCTTAGGAGATACCTTTATGGTTTTTCCTGAAGGAACTCGTAGCAGAAGCGGACTCATTGAACCAAAATCTGGAACCTATGGTGTTGGAAAAATCCTGCAAAAAAGACCTGAAACTAGGGTCGTTTGTTTCTATCTAAGAGGGGCTCAGCAAAAAAGATTTTCATTTTTTCCTAAAAAAAATGAAGTGTTCACGGGCGCAATAAAAGAAATAAAGCCAACAAGCCAAAAAAAGGGCCTCCGAGCAATGAAAGAACTATCAGAACAGATCATGCATGAACTGTTTCTGATGGAGCGGGAACACTTTGATAAAATTAAATAGCATACAAATAATCATGAACATTTGTCCCTGATTTAAAACATGGTTATTTCTCGTCTAATCCCGGGATGAGCTCCAAACTTTTAGAAATAAGATCTAAATAGATCAAAATGACTTCCAAAAAACTTGAAATAAGAACCAAACAGACCTATTCACCCCGACTGACCTCATGTAGCTTAGCGAAGTGGAGAAATAGAGAGATCCCCTTAAAAAAGTGCTTTATAGAAACCCATGCTATTTTATTAAAAATCATCTCTATAATCCATATCCAACAAATCTATTGTAATTAATATATTAAATTTATAAAGAATGAGAAGCCGTGATTTAATCACTTATTAAAATTCGGAATAAAAGGTGAATGCTATGAAGGCTCTAGTATCATTGTTTTTTATTGTTTTATCTATTAGCCTTCCTAAAAATGTCTTTGCATGGAGTCTTGATTTTTCCAGCACTCTTCAAACCAAAGTCTTCAAATATATTAAGAAAAAAAAGCACCACAAACTTAATAAACTATTATCCCTTAATCCTGAATTAAGCAATTCTCACCATCCATATAAAGATATCAGCCCAATTTTATATGCATTAAATAAGCGTCATCCACAGTCTGTAGAAATTATAATTGAGCACGGTGAGCAGAGTGACCGAAATTCGGATTATGAAAAAATATGGGATATTTCATTAAAAAACCATGATTGGCAATCACTTGATGTATTACTGAAAAATCTTGACTCCCTCCCCGACGGAACCCAAGAACTCACTAAATCAGAAGCAGATATTTTTGATAATGGATGGAAGGTATTCTCGGAGGAGAGCAAAATCCAGCTAGAAAATATTTTTGGCTATCAAGAAATCGGAGATGCACTTAGAAACAAAAGCGAAGACACCATCATAGAAATCCTAAATTCAGGACAATACAATAAAGTTCAAGATTTTATGGCTAAAACCCATAGCAGCATTCTATCATGGGCCATAGAAAATTCTCTTTCAGATTTGGTGCGAACTGCAATCAATTTTGGAGCCCAAGTAAATCAACAAGTGAATGGCATATCACCACTACAAAATGCGATGCTAAAAAAAAACGATCAAATTGCGATCTTGTTAATCTTAAATGGAGCAGATATTCACCGGGGTATGAAAGTTGATAGGCAACAAAAAAGCTTTTTACATCTAGCCATCGAGCAAAAGTCTTACCGTGTTGCCAAGGCTCTAATCAGTATGGGCGCAAATCTCGAAGAAAGAAATGCCAAAGGTCTCAGCGCTAAAAAAATCATAAATGATCAAAAAATTTATGCACTCTCTGCGTACTTGGTTCAAAAAAAAATCTTGGATAAACTTCAAAATATTCTTTACAATCAGTTGCCAAAACTAGACTTAGAAAGTTATACTGCTCCCACTGCTAAGGTCCACTTTTATAAGCTATTTGAAGGCTTTGAGCATCTCAAAATGCCCCACCCAGAAGGAAACGGTGATGATGATTGCCCCATATGCTTCGAGCCCTTCCAGCACAATGCCCACAGCTGCATGAATAGTAATTGCAAGTTTGGCGACCAACCTTTTAAGATATGTTTCAACTGTCTTAAAGATAGTTTAAAGATACAAATCAAAGATTATGCCTATCCATTGCATTGCGACCACTGTGGGGTTGAACAAATTTTTTCAAGAGAAGATATTCACCAACTTGGATTACAAGAATTTACAGAAGATGTCGAACTCCAAACATACATAGCTTACTTTAAAGAAATGTTCCCAACAGCAAAAAACTGTTCTACACCTAATTGTTCTAACCTAATTCGCGAAATAGACTGTGATAATCAGGGCCACTATCAGTGTTTATGTGGGTCTACCTATTGTTTTAGCTGCGGAGAGAATCACCGAGGTGTCGATTGTCAGGCTCACGAAGATAATAAAAAATATCTTGCTAAAAATCCATTTGGCCAAAAAATGCACGATCCGGCAAGTGACCTAAGGCCTTGCCCTTATTGTTATAAACCTTTCATGAAAGACGATAAATGCAATTACGTTATTTGTCCGAACTGTAAAAACAAGTGGGATTTTATTAAGGGGAAGTGGAGGTTTGGCTCTGACCACAATCACAGAACCGATGGATTTAATGAAAACTGGAAAAAAGGAAAAAGGACCTACCGCATTCCTGGAGATCTAGATTCTAATACCGGCAAACCTTACACTGCCTATGTAGAGGGAGTAAGGGACTAAAACTTGCAAAAATTTAGATGTGCTTTAAAATATTAGATACACACCTATAACAAAAGAGTTCTATGAAATTTAAAATACCTAAAATGATCCCTTCCTTAGAAGATATGCTGGAACTAGAGGCCTCCACCTTTGGAAACGAAAACAAGTATGCTTTCTATTGCTTAAGTCTTTCTACAGCAAGTATCTTATCGATATCGTTTAAGCCTATTCCATTTAACGAACAAACCCTAATTGAGTTAAGCATTGACCCACGCTCTCTAAAGTTGTCAGAATGCATCAACTGCTGTGGAACAATCACCCGAATGGAGAAGTCCCCCTCTCCTTTGGTCAGGGAATTCAACAACTCAATTAAGTTCAGAAAACCTATCATGGCACTCCTAAGCCTACAAATCACTCAGATTTCTGCAGACCATCACCGCTTATTGGAGCAGTATTACCTCGATCTGATCCTAGATGATGGGCAAGGGCACACCTGAAAATCCAACAAAAATCTATCATCCTCTCGATTTCAAGATCCTTAAGCATCTGTTTTAAATAAGTAAAAAATAAACCTAAAACTACCCATAAAAACATATAGAATATCACTTTTGAGTGTGCTATGTTTCGGCAGCAAATATTAAATAGAGTATATGGGAGACTACTCATGAGCACTGCGAATGCTTACTGGAATAGAACAAAACTTATTATCAATACCTTTTGGTTTATAGTTTGCATGGCGATTTTCTCAAATACCTTACATGCAGAGCAACAAGTAACTGATTCCATCTCTGTAGAGGAACAAGCCGTAGAATCCACATCTCTAGCAGAAGGTGTTGACTCCACACCTGCTGCTGAAGACATCGAAAGCCCCTCACAAGAAGAAAATAATATCTCCACACCTGTTGTAGAAGAAGACAATGAATCTACATCTACTGAGGAAGAAGCCATAGAATCACCCCCCGAAGAGAAACAAGTTAAGAGAACCCAACCTGCTGAGAAACTAAGAACCAATGAATTAAAAGCTTACATGATCAAGTCAGAGAGTGACTTGGAAAATGTAAAAAGATATGAAGAAAGCCTTAAACCCGAACAAAGGGTTTATCAAGGGGTTTTAAATTTTGAAAGTAAGCTTGGGACCAAAATCCTTGATATCCTACTTGCCCCAAATAAACCTAAAAACACTGTTTTTCGTCAAGCTGCTACCGTTCTCATAGCTCCACACTATTATTACTGGCAAGACGAAGATTAAGCTCCCATTAACACCTACTTTCCATGTATAATCACTGAAACCGCAAAAGATATGATGTAAAAACAGAAAAAACCGCCATATAATATATATGTAATATCAACATGCTATGATTAAAC
>JBGCDR010000152.1:0-56220 GCA_045105515.1 Oligoflexales bacterium | reverse complement strand
ACTTAAGATTTTTCTCTTATTAGCTCTTAAACACATCTTAGGAAGGGGAATTTTGATGAAAATATTTTTTTCAAGCACAAATTTGTTTTGAATTCTGGACGGCAAGATTATTTTTGCATTTTCTTATTGAATTCAAGTTATAAGAAAATTTATGCGATACGTATTAGGTATTCGTATAGTTAAGATAAGAATTACATTATGAATTTATTTGACTTTCAATTTTATGCACCCGTATATCTTGGGATTTTTATAAATTTGATTGTGATGTTTTTGTTGGCTTACCAAGGCATTATTGCTTTTTTTATTAACAGAAAAACAGACTTCGATTACGCAAAACCTCTATTGTATTTGTGTGTATGCTCTATTGGTTACTCATTTTCGATTATTTATGCCTATTTCGGAATTTTTAGAGATTTGATGTATGAACTTTCTCATGCAGCAATTTTTTTGGGGGTATTTACCAATACAATATATTTAAACACTTTACGTAAATATACCAAGGCACCTAGAATATTTGCGTACTATGAATATCTCTTCATAGGATTTTCATTAATATGTCTTGGAGCATTTTGGCAGTCTATATTTTCAGATAGTGATACTATCCTCTATAATTATGGTTCTTCTCCTCGTTCAGCATATGTGAGTCTTATAGCCCAGTATAATGGAGTTGGTAATCAATTTTGTGATGCTTTATTCGGAATAATTGGCATATCTGGAGCCTTATTTAGCTTACATTTGCTGTATCATGTTTTTCAAACGAGTCGAGACAAATGGATCATTTTAGGTGTAGGCCTCAACTTAATTCTTGGTTTACATGATGTGTTCCGGATGCTTTTTTTGCTCTATAATACTTTTCCATTGATGAGTTTGTCGTTTGTGGTTGAAATTATGCGTATGACTTTTCAGATGCAAAATGCTGCTGCTAAGAAGGTAGGTAAACTCGAAGATGAAGTTAACTACTTGACACAAGTGGCTAGGGCCGGGTTTGCTGTTGGGCAAATATGCCATGACATTCGCAACCCATTGTCGGTTATTGAAGGGCACAACCAACTCATGTTACATCATATTGATAACCCCGACCTTCCTAAAGAGAAAATATTGCGATCAGTTGATAAGATTTCTGTGAGTTCCAAAAGAATAGGGGCTATTCTAGATAATTATCTAGGTGAAATCTACCATACTTCTGATCCTAAGCATGAGGAGATTAGCTTAAAAAAGATCTTTGAAGACGCAATTGAGCTGTGTAGCGAAAAAACCAAAGTAACCGGGATTAGTAGAATAATATATGAATGTTCGGACACAGAGTTTGTTTATGGAGTTGAAAATCAATTGGTCATGGCCTTTGTAAATCTTTTGAGTAATTCTTGTGATGCAATCGAAGCTTTAGAAGATCGTTGGATTAGTATAAAAGTCTTCAAGAAAAAACCTCAGATTTTGTTATTAGGGTCATCGATAGTGGGTCTGGAATTTCAAGGCATCTTGAATCTAGCATTTTTGAGCGTAGTTTTACTACTAAAGAAAAGGGCAAGGGAACAGGCTTAGGGCTGAGTTTCGTTAAAAAAGTAATCGAAGCCCATCATGGTAAGATTTTTGTGGATCATAGCTATGAAAATACTTGTTTTGTAATCACTCTTCCCGATAAAAAAGCTACCGCTAACCGAAAAGTGGCAGTATAAGTAAAACATAATTTCCACGTAAAATATTATTAAAGTAAGCCTAGCTGTTCCATACTTGCTAATCTCGCAATTCGATGTTAATTAAAAATGCCAGGTTTAAAAAAAATTTAAAAAATTCGCTCCTGCATGATAGGGAGATGACATGAGTCAAGATATAATTGTTCGATCAAATCACCTTGATGGAACCGAAGTTTCATGGTTTGCACCGATATGTAATGATGATTATCGCTATCTAGGCGTGCCTGAGGATCAATATAAAAGTACCTTTAACCATACTAAAGACATACTGTTGACAGCGGAAAAATTTGGATTTCGCAACATATTATGCCCCTCTTCTTATCAAGTGGGACAGGATCCCTTAGCCTTTGCAGCTGCTGTTGCACCAATGACATCAAGGATAAATCTATTGATCGCCATCCGTTGTGGAGAATTTTATCCTCCCATGTTAGGAAGGTATCTAGCTAGCTTAGACCATATTTTAAATGGTAGATTGACCATAAATATCATTTCTTCAGATATGCCTGGAGAAAAGCTTTCATCAGAGAAAAGATACCAACGCTCTCGTGAGGCTATTGAAATTTTAAAGCAGGGCTTTCAAGAGGAAAGAGTGGGATTCAAAGGAGAATTTTATAGCTGCAGTATCGCTAATACAGACCCTGTAAAACCCTATCAGAGTGGAGGACCACTTTTTTATTTTGGTGGTTACTCAGACCATGCCTTAAAATTATGCGCTGAGCATTGTGATGTTTATCTTATGTGGCCTGATCGTGAAGAAGTTCTTTTAAACCAAATGCATAGCTTGGGTCACTTTGCTTTCAATGAATTTGATCGCAAACTAGATTACGGACTTAGGGTTCATATGATTGTTCGGGAAACAGAAAAAGAAGCAAAGGAGTATGCTCAGAGTTTGGTATCTAAGCTTGATATTAAACACGGAGAAAAGATTAGAAATAGAGCTCTGGACGCTAAGTCAAAAGGAGTATCACTGCAAAGCGATCTGCGAGAACAAGCCGATTCTGATGGTTATGCAGAACCTTTGCTTTGGACAGGTGTAGGGAAGGCTCGATCTGGTTGTGGAGCAGCTTTAGTAGGAACTCCCGAACAGATCGTTGCAAAACTAAAAAAATATCAGGATATGGGGATTCGCGCTTTTATATTTTCTTCCTATCCTCATAAAGAAGAGTGCGAAATGGTGGGTAAATATATCATCCCGCATTTGAAGACCATTTCCTTAGCCCAGGAGTTGGGAAGGATTCCAGATTCAGCACCTGCAACACCGCTAGCAGAGGGGAAAAGAATTTGAAGGTACAAAAAGAGCCCTTAAAACAGGAAGGGCTAGAATTATCAGAAATCATCTATGGCACGTGGCGTATTTGGGATCGAGGCACCCCCAAGCTAGATGAGATTTTCGAGGTGTTCGATTACTGTGTTGAGTTTGGAATTAGCTCTTTTGATCTTGCAGATATTTACGGTGATTATCGTTGTGAGATGAGTTTTGGAGAAATTCTAAAGCAAAGAAAGAGCATAAGGGACAAAGTGCAGCTGATTTCTAAAGCTGGGATTCAACTTATCTCAGACAATAATCCGGGAACCTATATTAAGCATTATGATACCAGGCCTGAGCATCTCGAGAAGTCCGTCAGAAGTAGTCTAGAAAAACTGCATACTGACTATCTTGACCTTTTTTTAATACATCGACCTGATCCTTTTATGGATTTTCGTGAGTCAGCGAAGGTTTTAAATCAGATGATTCGTAAGGAGCAAGTGCGAGCAGTGGGAGTATCAAACTTTTCCCCTGCTCAGTTTGATGCTTTGCAGCACTGGCTTGATTTTCCATTATTGGCAAACCAAGTTGAGATTAGCCCCCTTTGTCTGAACTCATTCGATGATGGTACCTTAGATCATTGTCAAAAGCATGAGCTTAAACCTATAGCTTGGTCTCCATTTGCCGGAGGGCAGATGTTTGACCTTGGGGCAACTCTTCCACTCAATCAAACTCTTATGAACTTAGCCAAAAAGAAAGACCTTGGTTTTGATCAACTGGTTATTGCTTGGCTTAAGTCACATCCAGCTAAAATTATTCCTATTTTAGGAACGAGTAGTATAAAAAGAATAGAGAACTTAGTTCAAAGTTGTGAGGTTCGGCTCGAAATCCAAGAATGGTTCGAAGTGTATTGTGCTGCAAAGGGACAAGAGGTACCCTGAAACAAACAAACTAGGATAGAAGTATGGCAAAAATCTCGTTCGAACATGTAAGAAAACATTATGGTGAGCATATTGTTGTCGCTGACCTCAATCTATCTATCCTTGATAAAGAGTTTGTTGTAGTGGTAGGCCCATCTGGATGTGGTAAATCCACATTGCTAAGGATGATTGCTGGTCTGGAGGAAGTGTCTGATGGTTTAATCCGCCTAGGAAGTAGGGTTGTCAATGGGCTTGCTCCCCAGAAACGTAATATCGCAATGGTTTTCCAAAATTATGCCCTTTATCCACACATGACTGTTAGAGAGAATATATGTTTGTCTCTGAAAATTAAAAAAGTAGCTAAAACACTTATTGATAAGCGAGTGAAAGAGATTGCTAGTCTCCTAGAAATTGAACCTCTTTTAGCACGCAAACCAAAGGAGCTTTCCGGAGGGCAAAAACAGAGAGTTGCAATGGGGCGTGCAATGATTCGCAACCCTGAAGTTTTTTTATTTGATGAACCACTCAGTAACCTTGATGCGGCCTTGCGAACGCAGATGCGCCAAGAGATAAAAAAGATCCACCAGAAGCTGCCTATTACCACAATTTATGTGACCCATGACCAGGTAGAAGCAATGACCTTAGCAGATAGAATTGTGGTAATGGATCACGGTTCAGTGCAGCAAGTGGGAAGCCCTATGGAGATTTTTGAGCAGCCTGCTAATCGCTTTGTTGCCGAATTCTTTGGTTTCAATAAAATGAACTTTTTGGCAGTTAGTAAATTGAGCGGTTCACTTGCTAGTTTGACCAGAGATTGGGAGGATCAAACTAACCTGACTTTAGGTATTAGGCCTGAACATTTTTCTCTGGAAAGACAATCCCAAGATAGCCTTGCTTGTGACGGGGAAGTGGAGGAATTAGAGTCTCTTGGTTCACAGCTTTTGATCCGCTTAAAAACACGCTTTCAGCACACCATTTCCTGCAGCATTCCATATCAGCCAAGTTTAAAGGAGGGGGATTCCCTCAAGCTTTACTGTGAAAGAAAAAACCTCCATTTGTATGACTCGCGGTGTGGAAGGCGGGTCCAATTGCCCAGTTGAATCTATGCCTAGAGGTGACGATCCTTCGTTTGTGTCATACGATACTATTGTATAAATTATTATGAACAATTGAGCTAGAGCATTGGAGATCACCGCTTGGATGATTTTCCAATGGGGCCGCATAAACAATTTTAAAACAATGGAAAAGAATATGGAGCATAAATCGGTAGAGCTCATTAATCCGGGCTCCTTTGACCAAGAATCTCATTATTATACAAAAGTCGTTAATGCTCAGCCGCACCCCATGGTTTCCTACTTTCGTGGTCTTCGGACTGATCAAATCATAAATCGTTATTGTCACTTGAAGCCAAACGTTGATTCACAGGCGCTTTCAGACTGTATTTTTTATAAGCCAAAGTATTTTAAATGGGCTGGAGTAGACTTATTTCATGTGGCAACGCCTACTGGCAACAGGCATATGATCGTTGTGGAAACTAATTCATGCCCATCTGGGCAAAAATCAATGCCGCAGTTTTCGTTTGAAGACGAAAAAGGCTGTTACAAGCACCTCATCAAGAGGACTTTCCTGCCTTTTCTTCGTGGAAAGGCTGATGGAAAGATTGCCGTTTTCTATGATAAAAATTATATGGAGGCTTCAGGGTATGCAGCAAGTATTGCTGATGAAACCAATGAGACTGTGTTACTCGTTCCTTTTTATAATGATGAGCAGGACTATATTAAGCTAGAGCATGGTTTTTATCAGGTTTGCTGGAATCAAGAGTGGATCCCCATTAAGGCGGTTTTCCGTTATGTAACCCAGAAACCTTGGAATAGAATCCCTATTAAAACTAAGACTAAGATCCTAAACCCCATTATCAGCTGCCTAGCAGGTGGTCGAAATAAGATTGTTGCAGCAAAAGCATATGAACTTTTTAATGCCAGCTTGGAAGGGACAGGCCTTAAGATTCATACTCCTGAGACTATCTGTGATGTGGGAATCCACGAGATACCATTCTGGCTTAAACGCTTTGGTGGGCATGCTGTTGTCAAGGTACCTTATGCAAACGCTGGACATGGAGTTTTCACGATCACCAATAAGGGTGAGCTTGATGCTTTTATGGACCAAGACCTTAAATATGAACAATTTATTGTGCAAAGCTTGATCGGTAACTCCTCTTGGAGCTCAGATACCCAAAAAGGTAAATTTTATCACGTCGGGACAGTCCCAAATAAGTCTAATCGTATCTACGCAGCTGATCTAAGAATGATGGGTTGTTATGGTGACGAAGGATTTAAACCACTTTCTTTATATGGAAGGAGAGCTCGTTTACCCCTTCCCCGTACCCTCGATGATGCTTTGGATTCTTGGGCTGTTCTAGGCACGAATCTTTCAATAAAAAAGGGAGATAATCACTGGGAGTCTGATTGCTCAAGGTTGATCCTTACTGACTACAAAGAATTCAATATGCTCGGATTATCATTTGATGAGTTAATTGAAGGGTATGTACAGTTGGTGTTAGCTGTAAATGCTATTGACCGGATGGCAATTAATCTTATCAATAAAAAAGGGGAATTAAAAACTAAGCTTTTTAAATCGTTTGATAATGACAAGCAGCTCCTTAAGGAAATTGAAGATGGGAACCGTGATTCGTTGTGAAAATATTGATCTGGAATCTTTGCCTAAGAATCAAATTAGCTTTTTACGTATCGTAACAATCGCTAATGGAGTGGGAGATCTAATCTCTATTCCTGCTATTGTTATCAAAGGAAAATACGAAGGGAAAACAATTGGAATTACTGCAGCTATTCACGGTAATGAATTGAATGGTGTGAGCGTAATACATAGAATCATTAAACATATTAAACCATCGCAGTTGCATGGCACGATCATTGGAGTACCAGTTTTAAATATTCCTGGATTTCTTTTAGGACAAAGAGAGTTTAATGATGGTAGGGATCTAAACCGAGTCATGCCTGGTAAAAAACGAGGGAAGCCAGCGGAGCAATATGCCTATCAGATTCGGGAAAAATTACTCAAGAAATTCAACTATCTTATTGATCTTCATACAGCCAGTTTTGGTCGGATTAATACCTTTTATGTCCGTGCAGATTTAACTAGTCGGCTTCAAAGAGCGATGTCCCTTTTGATGAATCCACAGATTATTGTTCATAACAATTCAAATGATGGAACTTTTAGAAATACTGCGTCTGCCCTCAATATTCCAGCTATTACCGTTGAGGTGGGAAATCCACATATTTTTCAAGAACGCCTAATAGAGTCGTCAACCAATGGTGTTATGCAGATACTTAGCTATTTAGAGTTTCTTAAGGATCTCGAAATTACAGAAAACGCAAGTCCCGTCATTTGTAGCCGCTCATACTGGATGCATACCAAGAAGGGAGGGCTTTTAGAGGTGGCCCCCAAGTTAGCCGACCATGTGGAAAAAGATCAGTTGATAGCAGTGCAGTCTGACCTTTTTGGTAAGACAATTCATAAATATAAGTCTCTTGAAGGAGGGATCATTGTTGGTAAAAGTATTAATCCGGTTGCTCAAGCAGGTGATCGCATATTGCACTTGGGAATCATAGAAGACGTTCCAGAAGAATCTAGCCCAAATATGGAAAAAAGCATGGAGAGTAATCCTGGGAATTAAACAGCCATGATGCATTATTAGGCACCTTAGAATATTAGAACACACCCTAAAGTGATCTTGATTGAGACACAAGTAATTGTAAAAACGTAGTAAAAGAGATATACCAAATGAGTCAGTGAGTAGCCTTTTTAGACTATTTTCTTGACGTAAGTGAAAATATTCCTAAACTTTGGGTGCGGCTATATTAATCAAGTAAAAAATAGAATAAGTTCGATTATTTGGAGCGCGTAGAAAAAAAATGGATATGGAATTACAGGCTGCTGTATTTGAAGCGATTAATGACCTAGATCCTGAACATAAGCTACCTAAGTCAGAGCTAAGAAAAATTGCAGAAGATGTTATTGCTGAAGGCAAAGTGACCGATGGTGAATGGGTTTATGAGCGAGTTCAGGACTCTAAAAAGGATTTTGCTCGTAAGCGAAATATTGCCAGAATTAGAGGTTACGCCCCCTTTAGCTCTTTAAATCAAAGGGTTTATACAAAGCTTGTTGAGAGTTTTGGAGACGAAGTCATTGATATCATGAAGACTTACTTAGATGATCCTGAAGATATCTATAGTAAATGGTCCTATCGCTTTGCCTTTACTTTGAATGAAATAGGCGTAGAATCCTGTGCAAAGCACAAAGAGCAGATTTACGAGTTTGTCACTTCACATCCGAAGTGGGAGCAAAATTTGGAAAAATGTTCTGAGTCTTACAAGGACTGGATAAGTCAACAAGGTTCATAGTGACTCGATAGGAGAATTCCCTCCTCATACTTCAAAACTTTGTTTAAAAAGCCGCATTTAAGATTAAGTTCATAGAAAAGTCTTCTGCACACTTTAAAAAATAACTGTCCTCCATTGCATTGGTCTCATACAATTTAACGAACTAGTTTCAATGAATTCACTGGCGTTAAACCAAGGCGCCCATTTGCCGACTAAGGAGCAAATCTTGAAAAATAAAAACTACTACCTCGACAATGATGATCTAGTATTTCATGTGACAGATAGACTAGATTTTGAAAAGCTTTTCAACTGGCTTCCTGATTCTGAAAAAGAATGCGTTAATGCTGAGAATAGCGAAGCATATAAAAAAGTATGGCAAGAGGTTTTAGAAACATTTGGTGAGATTTGTGGAAATAGCATAGCTCCTAAGGCAAAAGGACTTGAAGAGGCCAAGGTAAAACTTGAAAATGGAGAAGTCATATTACCTGAAGCGATGCAAGAAAATCTTGCAGTATTGAAAGAATTTGGGGCTCCCGCCCTTTCAATCAAGGCAAAATATGGAGGAATGGGTGGCACCTTGATTTTTGATATGATTGGCTGTGAAGTTCTTAATAGAGCTTGTCCATCCACCCTCTTAAATTCTTCATGGTACGGAACTGTAGCTCATATTCTTGAGCAGTATGGAAGCCAAGAAATAAAGGATAAATATATTCCTCGTATAGCGTCAGGAGAGCTTTCCGGCAATATGGCTCTTACCGAGCCAGATGCTGGGTCTGACCTAGCAGCATTGAGAACTTATGCAGAGTCAGATGAGGACGGCAGCTATCGGATTTATGGTAGTAAGAGGTTTATTTCTAATGGGAACGGCGAATTAAGTTTAGTCCTTGCTAAAAATAAAAAAGGTGCTGTTGGGCTAGAGCACCTCAGTTTATTCCTTTGTCCGCGTAAGCTGGAAGGCAAAGATAATATTGTTATCACAAAAATCGAGGAAAAGGTGGCCTTACATGGATCCGCTACCTGCGAGTTGGCATATGATGGTTCAAAAGCATGGCTAATCGGTGAGCATGGGCAGGGATATAGGTATATGCTGGACCTGATGAACGATTCTAGGCTTGGAGTCGGTTTTCAAGGGGTTGGTTTGATGGAAGCCTGTTGGCGCATGGCTAAGGAGTACGCTAGTGAGCGTGAAACCTGGGGAAAGCCTATTGCCCAACACGAATTAGTAGCAGAAAAGCTTCTTGATCTTGAAGTAGAGTTGAAAGCAACCCGTAGCCTTGGGTATCAAGCAACATTTAGCCGAGCTATGATGTATGCAGGTGAAAACTACAAAGCTACCACTGATATGGATGAGAGAACTCGTAAGCAGCTTGATAAGGAAATCAGTGAATATCGCATGAAAGGCCGAGCTTTAACTCCGCTGTTGAAATACTGGGTTGGCGAGAAATCTGTAGAATTTGCAAGGCGTGCAATGCAGGTGCTTGGGGGCTATGGGTTTACTACAGAATACCCAGCAGAAAAGTGGGTGAGGGAGAGTTTGATATACTCGCTTTATGAGGGCACGTCGCAAATGCAAGCTTTGATGTGTGTCAAGGATACGATCAAAGGCATCATTAATGAGCCTAAGGAATTTGTCGAGAGTTACATGAGTATCTCTTACAAAAAGATTTGGGAACGCAACCCATTGCAAAAGAAATTCTACGTGATCCAGCATATGGTTTGTCGAGCAATTCTTTCAATTTTGGTTAAGTTATTAACCGCAAATTTGAAGCCGAATTTTTCATTTGAAAACAAAGCTGATCTTCTTAATATGCTAAAAGCCCTAAAAAATCAAAAATTGAAATTTGATAACTTGAGACCAGCTTTACTGCATGCTGAGCGCATATGCGAAATGAAGTGCTACGAGGCGTTAGCGGATGCTCTAATCAGTGATATTCCCTTTCATCATGATCGCAAAAGGCTGGCTGAACGGTTTGTTTATCAGGGTCTTCCAAAGGTCAAATGCTTGCTGGCACAAATAGTTGATGAAGATGAAGTGATTCATGACACTCTAAAAGAATTTGATCATAAACAAAGTGAACATTTGCATGCATAAGTGCTTTAGGAATAATGCAGTTCCTGCATATGGAGAGTCTTGGCTCTCCATATTCTCTAATATACTTTTCCTAAACTTAATATCCTGAAAACAATAGAATTTTTATTATTTGTTTAACTTTCCTATAAAGTGACCGAACCCCATCAACGGTGATGATCAATTCAAAAGGCATTTGCCTTTATTTGCTGTTGTAATCGGGGTATCGAGATGGTGCGAGAGTCTTTAAGTTTACTAGAAGTTATGCCTGGTTTGTTCTTGTTGCATATGCTGTTTTCTGCAGGAATGTATTTTACAAGCACTGAGGTTTTGTCTGAGCCTTTAATTAATAGTTTCGGACAATTAAAAAAGCTGTGGCTTTACAATTTTGGTGTTGTTGTTAATAATGAAAATTATACGATATATCGTAGTGGTGCGCTTGGACGTAAAGGTATTGATGAAGTAATGATGCAACTAGAAGATCTAGGGTTGCCTGCACCCAAGACAATTATTTACATGAATTCCCATGGATATAAATGGCCTTTGAGTTTTGCTATTGAAGAATATGCCTTACAGTCTACCTATGGATATACTTTTCATCATAGTTTTGGCCCTCCTGAAGAACATACCTACCTTGATGGATATGATCCGTCAAAGACCGCTCAAGATCGAAAGGTAGATGCTCAACGTAAATTAGGTGCGGTAGCTAAAAAGTACTTTAAGGGAAGCTTAAACGCGAAAAATTTAGGAGATACTGAGTCCTTTAAACGAGTACTCGAACTTGCACTCAATCAGGCAAACCAACCTGTTTTGATCCACTGCTTTGGAGGAAAACATAGAACCGGTATGGTCAGTATGGCAATTAGGTATCTGCAAGGTGGTGAGTGGATAAAAGGGGAGAAAAAGAAATTTCTCAATTGGGATTTAAATCCTGCACAATATGAATATACTCGCTATAATAAACTGTTGTTTCGTAAAGAAAATATCGAATTTATCGAGAAAATTTCTGAGAGCGAGTATTTTTTAGATATGAAAGAACGATATGGGCCTTTGCTAAAATAACCTTCAATCAATAGGAAGCCATTGATTACTCGTCTTGAAAACCTCTTCCTGTCTTTTTCTTTGCTTTCTCTAGCTGGCTTTTATATTCAACGCTGTATTTTACCCATGGATTAATTAGCAGTCTTTTACGGGGAATAAGTTCTCCTGTTCCTTCACAATATCCGAAGTCACCGGCTGGTATTTTTTTGAGCGCATGAGTAATTTCAAGGTTTAATTTTCTTAGGCGATCTATCATTTTAAACGTGAGATTTTGACTAAGAGAATAATTAGCGTAATCAGCATCATCTTTCATTTCATTAAGATCAGCTTGGATATTTCCAGATGCTATTAGTTGATTGACTTCCGCTATGACCTCAGTTTGTTTTTTAATAAGAATTTGCTCAAAAAAAACTAGTTCTTCTGCTGAAATTTCTGAGAATTCTATTTGGTCTAAATTCGGACTTTTTTTATAAGTCTCAGGCGTAATAGCCTCATTCATAATTATTCACTCCCTTTGGAAGGCACTAACACACTTTTTTCAGTTTTCAAGACCCCATTGCGTTTAATTTAACTTTATTTTTTAGTAAATAATAGCTTTTTTTGGCCCTAAAATTAAAAACAGTAACAAAAAATTTTACGGTAAAAATTGAATGGATGACAACTACGACAATATGACATAGTTCCTTTAGTCGCAGTTTGAAAGAGATTGATTTACAGAAACGGGACCTTCGTGACTAATTGTATAAGAGAGCTTCTTACTCTTTAAGATTTGGTCGATAGGAATCCATTTGTTCTTTAACCAAACTTTGTTATATACCAGGCGTACTCCGTGACTATAATCAGCATAATCGGATTTATGTACAATACTTAATGGTTGAATGGGTTTTCCGGAAAGTTTGTGCCACCCATAGATAGCAATTCTATTTTTTTTCTCCAGGAGACGATTTGAAATAACTATATCTTTTTTGTGGCCTGCTTTTAACGATTTTTTTGTTGCAGAGTTAGGAGTATCTTGATCAACTTTGTAATTATGATCCTGCATATATCCCGGTGATGTCATTTCTGGACCGGGTGATAAAGGATGGGGAGGAATTTTACAATCTGCATGTGCGTATATTAAATCAACAATTTTTGTGGTCGGAAGAATAAAATTCCATAGTCTTGTAAGTTCAATAGCACTAGGTAAATTCAATGGAACTCTAACAAAGTCTTCATCTGATCCGACAGCTAAATAATCAGGCATTACAAATATAGTTATTAGTAATTTTTTATGTTTACCTTGCTGGTTGAGTTGATAATTTAGATGAATGGGCTTTAAATCTCTCAAAAAATCCGGGATATTTCCAATTTTGAGTTGTTGCATAATCAAGTTCTCTCTTTTGGAAATAGGCTCACACAGAAGTCTTTCAATTAGTTTCGTTCCTGTGATTGAACCTGCTTTTCTTAAAGGAATATTTAAATCTGATAGAGAAGGTAGATTTTTTGCAAATATGGATCGATGGGTTATTATAAGCAAAAAAATCAGACTGGTTATATTCCTATAAAACATGAGTAATCCAATTGATGTGTTTCTTACCGATACCTTATCGGAAAAAAGAACATTATTTTGAATGCTACTTTAGGTAAGCTAGATTACTGCGATATAGTTTCAAGATTTTGGTAGCTTAAATTCAAAGGCAAGCGATAACTGAACCCTTATTAATTGGCTATAGAACTTATAAATGATAAAATAGCGGTGTTTAATATTTGCAGCAGGTTTGATATTTATGGTAGCAAAAATACTTGATGGAATTCAGTTAGCACAGGCAATTCGGGTAGGCATAAAGGAAGTCGTACAGGCAGAGATTGGTAAAGGCAAAAGGCCCCCTTGCTTATCTGTGATATTAATTGGAGATGATCCAGCTAGTAAGGTATACGTAAATCAAAAAAAAAAAGCTTGTCAGGAAGTTGGAATGAATAGTCAGGTCCACCAAAAACCTGATTCAATTACTCAATCTGAGTTAAACCTATTCATTGATAATCTCAACAAAGACTCTGGAGTCGATGGAATCTTGCTTCAACTTCCCATTCCCAAACACCTTGGCCGCAGTCAAAGCTTAGAGATGATTCATCCTAGCAAAGATGTCGATGGGCTAACTAGCTTTAATCAAGGTGCGATATTAACTAAATTACCAGGGCTTTATCCTTGCACTCCCTTGGGAATCATGGAGCTTTTAAAAGATTATGATTCTCTTAGAGGGAAAAGAGTAGTCTTGGTGGGTTACAGCTTACTAGTTGGAGCTCCTTTATCTACCATGCTAATTCAAGAAGGTGCCACGGTAACTGTGCTTACAAAGGCTTCTGTAGATCCTAGTGGTATTGCGAGGCATGCAGACATTGTCATTGTAGCTGCAGGTGTGAAGCATCTTGTAGGTAAAAATTGGATTAAAGAAGGTGCTATTCTCATTGATGTTGGAATCCATCGAGATGGCAAAGTTTTATCGGGAGACGTAGACTTTGATGACGTAAAGTCGGTTGCAGGTGCTATCACTCCTGTACCTGGCGGGGTTGGACCAATGACAGTGGCATTTCTATTAAAAAACTGTCTCAATGCATACTTAAAAAATGTCCTTCAGTAGCTGGAAACTCATTGCCAAGTATATGGAAATCTGTTTCTTTATGGTGCAGGCGGTGGCCACCGCTTGTTTTCATCTGAATACAGAGGAGAAGTTATGCTGCCTCAGGATGTTATTTATAAGAAACAGCAAGGAAATAAGCTCACGAGTCAAGAATTGAAAGATTTTTTTGGAGCTTTCTTGGATGGGCAGGTTTTTGACTACCAAGTTAGTGCTTTTTTAATGAGCTGTTTCTTTAAAGGGATGAGCCTCGACGAAGTGACCGACCTTACACTCCTAGCAAAAAATTCTGGCCATGTTTTTACATGGGAAGGATTAGATCCCTGTAAGGTAGTTGATAAGCATAGCACTGGAGGTGTGGGAGATAAAACCTCTTTGATCTTATATCCTCTTTGTATTTTAGAAGGATTAAAAGTTCCAATGGTTTCCGGGCGAGGGCTTGGACATACAGGCGGTACTGTTGATAAGTTAGAGTCAGTCCCCGGTATGTGCATGACTATGAGCATGGACCGAGCAAAGAGGCAGCTTTATAAATATAATGGTTTTATAATGTGCCAGACAAAGGAGCTGGCACCTTTAGATCGGAAATTATATGCAATCCGTGATGTTTGTTCGATCGTTGCCTCAATTCCTTTGATAACGGCCTCTATATTGTCGAAAAAACTTGCTGAAGGTATTTCAGCTTTAGTCTTGGATGTTAAGTTTGGCTCTGGAGCCTTCCTCACAAATATGGCGGAAGCTAAAAATTTGGTGTTATGCTTGCGCGAAGTAGCAGCTCGATGTGGTTTACGGGTGGAGGTTTGTCTGAACTCTATGGAGTCAATTCTAGGAGAAAGCGCGGGAAATGCTTTAGAGGTCTTGGAATGCTGCGAAGTCCTAAAAGGAAAAGGGCCAGAGGATACCAAAAATCTTAGCCTTGATTTAGCAAGCAGGATGATTCAACTAGGGTTTCCTGGGCAAAGTTATCATGAGATTAAGGAAAGGCTTGAAAGATATCTGGATAATGGCCAAGCTTTTGAGAAATTTTGCGAATTAATGTCATTGCAAGGAGCTGACACTAGCTATCTAGAAAACCCTAAAAAGATGTTGGATGCTCCTTTGGTTCATCCGGTCTTATCAGGGAAAGATGCGGTAGTTGGTTTTTGTGATGTGAGAAAACTTGGTTTAGCTGTTACAACACTTGGCGGAGGAAGAACAAGTGTGGATGCTAAGATTGATCATGCTGTTGGCCTAACGAAAATTAAGCATGTAGGTGATTTCTTATCAAAAAATGAACCATTAGCTTATGTCCATGCTAGAAATCAGGCTTCTCTGGAGGTCGTGAGCAAAATGGTATTGGATTCTTATGACCTTGTCTCTCCTCATTAACTGCGATCAAATATCGTTATTAAAACTTTTTTATATTAAATCTGATTCCAATTTTAGACACACCATGCTAAAAAATTAAAAACGCAAATGTTTAAAATATTTTTGGTGGAATCGTGGCTAAAATCGATTTGCAGAACACTGATGTGGCTTTTAAGAATCTTTCGTCAGTTCAGCTTAGAAAAGCATGGTATCTGTTTAAGGTGATGAGCTACCCAAAGCTTGTTCGTCTTGGAGGCGTTCTACTTGAAAAGTCCTTATCATGGGGTCTTCCAATCTCTTGGATTATCAAAAGGTCACTTTTTGGGCAGTTTTGTGGTGGTGAGGATTTAAGTGAGTGCTTGCTTAAGGCTCGCAAGTTGGAGGAGAATGGAATAGCAACTGCTCTCCACTATGCGGTAGAAGCTTCAGATGATGATTCTGAGTTTGAGGAAAATACTCTTAAAACCATTGAAATTATTGAAACAAAGCGTGCTAAGGAAGCAGGTTTACCTTACCCTTTTTGCGTTATTAAACTGACTGGGATCGTGAGTTCTGCATTGCTGGAGAAAGTCCAAGCACAGGAATCGTTGGCCTTTTATGAGGAACAGAATTACCTCAGGTTCAAAAGAAGGCTAGAAAGAATTTGTACCTGTGCCTTAGAGTTTAACTGTGCAATCTTGGTAGATGCTGAAGAGTCCTGGATCCAAGATGAAATTGAAAAAATTAGCATTAAATTGATGAGCCAGTTTAATAGGCAACGTGCAGTCGTTTATACGACGATCCAAATGTATCGAAAGAAGCGACTTGATTTCTTAAGTACTTGCTTTGACTTGGCCAAAAAGAATAATTTTTATCTTGGAGTTAAGCTTGTTCGAGGAGCTTATATGGAACAAGAGCGAGAACGAGCTAAGCAGCTAAAAATAGAAAGTCCTATATGTACAAGCAAGGATGACACGGATCGGCAGTTTAACCAAGCATTAGAGATGTGTCTCCAGAAAGCCCAGTTTTGTGCACTTTTTCTTGGAACTCATAACGAAAACTCAGTACAAAAATTTTGTCATTTTAAGAAGAAATATAATCTAAATAGGTATGGAAGGGGACAAGCAGTAGCAGCTCAACTTTTGGGGATGAGCGATCATATAACTTACAATTTAGCTTATCAAGGACATGATGTTTGTAAGTATGTTCCTTTTGCTCCTGTGCCTAAATTAGTACCTTTTCTAATTCGTCGTGCCAGGGAGAACACTGCAGTGCTTGGAGAGTCTTCCCGTGAGTTGCGGTTGATTCAAAAAGAACTAGGTAAACGAAGGACGAATAATCAGCTTGCAAGGTCATATACCCGTGCATGATGGCATTTATAGATCAATCCTCACGGTCTTCTGAGTGTCTCACAAAAGGTATTTCAAGATTTACAAGTTTGTTTTGGTCTGGCAGCTAAGATGCTTGTATGAAATTGTGCGAATGTTCATTTTGTTATTAAAAAATTTTTAGAATTGGGTTAAGGTGTATGCCCACTAGATTTAGATAAGCTGGGAGAAAGCCTTTAGAACTCTAAATAGGCTTATTGAGATTTGGTTGGAAGAAAACTGCAATTATATTTTGAAAAGGCAGATCCATTTGAATAGAAATCCAAGTTCACTATTTAATGAGCCTTTTTTCATCTTTTGATATGTTCTTTTTGGGAGACGTTTATTCATGAATAAAGTAAGAAAAACAGCTGATTCCGTGATTTTTAATGTGGTCGATAATGAAGCTTTCGACGTTGCCAAGAAAAAAGGGATGAAAGAAACCGTTCAGATGTTTGAAGCTGCCCTCATAGCACGTGCAGTTGAAGAAGGAGACGGTAATTATTCTGCAGCAGCAAGGATTTTACAGACTCCTGTAACTACCTTGGGCAGCCGGAAGGATGTGCTGTCAGGCTTTGTGCGAAAAATGGAAAGAAAAATCAGGAAGCGTATTTAACAGTTACCTAATGATGTACTGCCTGGGATTTTGGTGGGATGTTCACAATCTATAGCATTAAAGAATGCTAGCGATTTTATTTTTTCGTGAATCTTGTGCATTCCAGCCATCACCTTATCCTACCTTGCGCTAACGTATATGCTATTATAAGCGATCATGAAATCAAAAAACCTATCTAAAAAATAGGCAGCGAGGAGCAATGGATGTCTGATCTTCGAATAGTGGTCATTTGTGGCAGTGTAAGACCAGGAAGTATGACTAAAAGAGCAATGAAGGTAATCTTAGATGAGCTACATGGCTGTGGGTATAAAGTTGATGTCATTGATCCAACAGGATTTAAAGTTCCTGCTCTTGGAGAGCCATTTTCTGATGAGATTAGAGAAGACCTTGCTAATCAGGTAAAAAATGCTGATGGGGTGATAATGTGTACCCCAGAGTACAATGGTTGCTTTTCTTACGTGCTGATGGCCGTTATTGAGAATTTGGGTTACCCTTCTGCTCTTGCAGGAAAACCAATATCACTCCTAGGAGTTGCTAGTGGAGCAATTGGAGCCGTGAAAGCTTTGGAGCATCTTAAAGGTGTGTGCTCCCATCTTGGATCGTTGGTTTTACCTGGATCAATATCTGTTGCTGAGGTGCACAATCACTTTAATGATCAAGACGAGCTGACCGACTCGAAAGTGGAGCAACAAATTCGTTCTGTACCAAAAGAGTTGGTAAACTACCTTGAGAAACGCTAGTCAATACTTTGTAAGCTGGTGCTGTCTTTTATATTCGTACCCAGCAATTGCCAGTGCAACTCCCACATTGAGGGAATTTTTCTGACCATAAACGGGGATGTGAATGGTATGATCACACAAGTCTAATAGCTCTGCACCCAACCCGTAACGTTCATTACCAAGTAAAAGCGCACAATTTTTTGGGAATGTGAATTCAAACATGGAAGTGCTTGGAAAAGCAGTTTCTAGGGCAACACATTTGATGTTTTTTTTCTGTAAAGATCTGATGGCATTGCTAGCTTTGGCTTGCCAGGACCAAGCTACCAAGTCTTCTGTGCCCATCGCAGATTTTTTGGTTCTCGGTTTTTCAGGGTCTGCTGTGTATCCGCAAAGATATATATGCTCAGCCCCCAAGCATTCTCCGGTTCGAAAAATTGATCCGATATTGAAAGCAGACCTAAGGTTATCGGCAATTATAAATAGGGGGGTGGAGCCATTCTTTCTACTTTTTTGTTTAGATCTATCTTGTGAATCAATCACATAAAGGTGTTCGCTAAGATGGCCTCCCAAGCTCCTTTCTAGAGGCACTGCAAAGCTTAGGAATTGTTTGAGGCTTAGCTTGGTATGTAGTGCTGAAACTAACGTCTTAAGGTCATGCTTTTCTAAAGACTTTGGAAGAAGAGATGATTGTAGGCAGCTCAAAAACAGTTGAATTAGTTGCAAGCGAAGTGGCTCATTATCCCACGAATCTTCTAAGTGATGGATCAAGCTAAGGAGGAATATCCTAGAATTTTCACATGATAGGTCATTGAACTGCTTAGATTGCAGCTCTTCCAGGGAATATGATTTTTGCACTACCTAATTTATCCTCATTCCTGGTTTTGCTCCTGTCTGAGGATTGATAAGCCAGATGTCTTTTCCACCTGGGCCTGCTGCAAGCACCATTCCCTCACTGGTTCCAAATTTCATTTTCCGAGCTTTTAGATTTGCTACGACGACGACCAGTGAGCCTTCTAGGTCTGCAGCCTCATAGGCAGATTTAATCCCCGCAAAAACAGTACGCTTACCAATTGGACCAAGATCTAACTCTAGTTTGAGGAGTTTAGAAGCTTTTGGGATACTTTCAGCTTTACTTACTTTTGCTACTCTTAGGTCAATTTTAGCAAAATCTTGAATCTCTATTTCTGCTTCTATGGGAGATTCATCAACGGACTCTTCATTGCTTTCAGTCTTGATGGAATTGGTTTTGCGTTTATCTTGCTCAGCTTTGGAATCTTCAGTGATTGCGTTAATTTTTTTAGCATCGACTCGCTGCAACAGATGTGAAAAGGAGTTTAAAGTTCGGTTCTCAATGATTTTTTTAGCATCATTCCAAACATAAGGATCCTCACCAAATAAATCTTCTACTTTCTTTACGTAGCTCGGGAGAATTGGTTTAAGATAAATGCTAAGAATACGAAATAGATTAAGGATTGTGTTTAATACTCCTTTGGTAGCTTCTGGATCTTCCTTAATAAGTTTCCATGGAGTCATTTCATCAAAATATTTATTTGCTTGATCAGCGATATTACGAATTTCAAGGATTGCTTTCGCAAATTGTCTTTCTTCGTACAATTTAGCAATTATATCAGACTTTTCCTGGGCTTTGACGATAAGCTCTCTACCAACTTTTGGAACCACCCCGATTTTTCCATCGAGTCTTTTTTGCAACATTTGTGCACCGCGTGAAGCGATGTTGGTGATTTTGCCGATCAAGTCTGAATTTACTCGAGTGAGGAAGTCATCCCAATTGAGGTCTAAGTCTGATATGCTAGCATTCAATTTACACGCCATGTAGTATCTGAGATAAGATGGATCAAGATGGTTCAGGTAAGTTCTTGCGTTGATGAATGTGCCTTTCGATTTCGATAGCTTCTCACCATTGACGGTCAGCATGCCATGAACAAAGATTTCTCTGGGAGTGTTATAACCTGCGTTTTTTAACATGACAGGCCAAAATAGGGAATGAAAATAGATGATGTCTTTACCTATGTTGTGGTAAATCTCAGTTTGCTCGTTACGCCAGAAATCATCTAAGCTACGATTATTTTTTTTGCACCAGTCCCAGGTCGATGCGATGTAACCTATAGGCGCATCAAACCAGACATAGTAGTATTTGCCCTTGGCGTCGGGCACTTCAAAGCCAAAATAAGGTTCATCTCTCGTAAGGCACCAGTCTTGCAATTCGTTGTCAAGCCACTCGGATAGTTTTTTTGCTACTCCTGCAGATGTATGCTTTGGAACCCACTCTTTTAAGAAGTCTGAGAAGTTGCTCAAACGGCAGAAATGGTGCTCAGATTCTTTTTCAATCGGGCGATTTCCACATATTGTACAGCGAGCATCTTTCATTTCAACTGGGTGATACACTGATCCACATGAATCACAGCTGTCACCATATTGCTCACTTGCACCGCATTTCGGGCAAGATCCTTTCACGAAACGATCCGGGAGGAACATCTTATCGTGCTCACAATAGGTCTGCTTGATGGAGCGTCTTTCAATGTGTCCGTTGTCTCTTAGCTTTAGATAAAATTCTTCACACAACTCCCTATTTAAAGGTGAGTGGGTTGTATGATAGTTGTCATAAATTACATCGAAATCAGCAAAATCTTGGATGTGTTTTTCGTGCATTGAAGCAATCTGTTCTTCAGGTTTTATGCCTAAGCGCCTGGCTTCAACCATAATGGGAGCACCATGGGTATCATCGGCACAAACGGCTAGACATTCGTGTCCACGCATTTTTTGGAAACGAGACCAAAAGTCTGTGATGAGGTGTTCGACCATATGTCCAATGTGAATGTCACCATTTGCATATGGTAGAGCCGATGTAATCAGAATGCGTCTTTTGTTCGTCACTATGCCCTAGTCCTTATGGTAATCTCTCTTTGCTTCAAAATTAGGTAAAGCTCTTGCGAAAAAATAAATAAGATTAAAATGATGCTTCACTCAAATTCCAGGTTCGGCTAAGTTGCTTCGTATAGGTTTACTTGCAGTTGGCTGCAATGTTAGTCTTATATACCAGATGAGCTTTTGGATCATACTATTTTAGCTCTAACAAACAGTTTTCTTGATGTAATCAATGAGGAATGCACATCTGATGGCTAAATACCTCGTAATGTCATGTAGAAATGGTGAATCCTTATTGTCTCCATGGAAGGTAAGTTGGGAACAATATGCTGATTGGCGATATTGCGAACTCAGCTTAAATTCTGGCAAAGACTATGACGACTTAATGACTAGTTTACGTGCGCAATGGACCCCACAAATTAGCATGGGGATTAAACCAAAGGGTTTTTTACCGAAAGCTGTATTTTCTGATGTTGATGCGACTTTAATTCCATGTGAATCCATAGAAAAGCTTGCAGAAGCTAAGGGTTGCTTGAAGGAAGTTCACAAAATCACGGAATTAGCGATGCTAGGTAAGCTCGACTTTAAACAAGCACTTGAGACCAGGCTACGCTTGCTTGTAGGTTTAGAATTTACTGAAGTTCAAAAAATTGCTGATGCGATCGAACCCTATCCTCAAGCGCATTCTTTTGTGCAGTGGTGTCAGGAACAGCGAATAGAATTTCATATGGTCTCTGGCGGATTTATTCAAATGCTGAGTATTCTTGCAAAAAAACTTAACGTAAAATACGTACATACTAATAAGCTCGAATTTAAAGATCAGAAGTTGTCCGGTAGGCTGCTAGAAACCATTGTTGATGCTGAGGAAAAACGAGCTTGGCTTTTGAAGCGATGCAAAGACTTGTCCATATCTTCAAGCGAGGTCTTAGCATTAGGAGATGGTGCTAATGACTTACCGATGCTTAAGGAAGCTGGTTTGGCTATAGGTTTTAAGCCAAAATCCATTCTCTATCCTTTTCTCACTATCATCAATAATACCGATTCTCATAAGTTCCATTGGAAATTTCTCTCATTGGATGGCAATTGAAACTTTTAGGTAAGCTTTTTTGATCTCTTTAACTATTCGTTATTATTGATATTTATAAACTACCTTGTTCTTTTGTATATAAGGGCCGATCTCGGACTTGACGGGAAAAACCGCCGAAAAGGAACTGATACATGGGAACAGCGATTAAGCATATCCTGCTAGCATATTTACTTTCTGCTTGCTCAAGCCAGTCAGATTTTGGCGCCATTCAAACGACCAGGGCTAACAGCTCAAATTTAGAGGAAAACAGTGAAGCTGATGAAAACCCGAATGTGATCAGTGAAGAAGATTCTGAAGAAGAAGAAGAAATCACTGCCATTCCTCCTTCAGTGATTTCTGGGGCTTATTTAAGCTGCGTAATGGATCCTGAAATTCTTGAAATAGGCTGCCAAGTTAAGGATTATAATGATCAACTAATCGATCCAAATAAATTGATTCTCAACGCTCGTCTCGCTGGAGCAGGTGAAGATCCTGCAATGGAATCTATGAGCCCTGAGCTTCGTGCAAATACTCATGTCTTTAAGCTTGATGCTCCTCCGGTAGATTTCAAAATAATTTTTATTCTTAAAAGTGTGGAAGATGAAGTCCAAGCCTTAACCTATGAGGTGAGTGGGGAAAAGATGATGGAAAATATAGGAAAACCCCTCATCATTACAGAAAAATTAGCCCAAACTACCACTGCGATTCAGGACACCGAACCAGAGCAAATTCCTAATGACGATTTACAAAGTCAGGTTCCGGAGCCAGAGCTTGAACAGGTTCAAGCTCAAAGTCTTACATTCTCGAATGTAAGCAAAAGTGTAGGGGGTAATTATCGCATTCTACTCATACAAAACGAAGGAAACAGCGCAAGTATCAATAGGGTATTAGAGACTACTAAGCTCCAAGATTATATCGACGAGCTCAATGCTGATAGTATTTTAGGCCTAACACTAGAAATAGAAACTGTGGTGCAAGCTCAATTTGATATAGAATCTGCAAAGTCTGCAGCTTTAGCGATTTGGATGGACCATTCTTATCAAATTGGTGGGCTAAACGATGCTACGGTTGAGATTTTTACCTCCCTTTATGAATCAGGCGTTCCTTTATATTTTATAGGTGATGATATTGCATATTCAATAAATCAGAATTTAAGCCCTGAAAAGCAATCCCAGTTCTCTCAACTTTGTCATTTAGAGGCCTCGTCGGTTAATGGAAGCTCGATAGTAGGTATAGAAATTAACGGACCAATTCATCCAATTGTGGATGGTCCTTACGGGGATGTGCAAAATTTTTCTTATAACCTAGATCCTGACGAAGAAGTTATGCCTATTGGAGAGGGTGAACAGGTTTTAGCTACACGCACTGGAGGCAGTACTGCTTTGATTGCATATGATGGAGATCAAAACAATCCTCCGGTAGTGACCCAGACCTTTTTACTCTTGGGGGGCGTGACAAATGCTCCAGCTTCCTTGGAAAACAGAAAAAGTCTTTTCAAAAATAGCCTTTTCTGGATCTTGGAGCCTCTTGTTGAGCCGTAAGTGAGACTTACTGCAACTCTGCTAATAGTTCTTTACCCTGGCTAATCATATCACTTACAACGTCATTGCCTGATATAAGTTCGCCTGAATCTTCATATGCAAGTGATTTCATCCGTATAGAAGTTGTGGCAATCCTGTGAATTTCATCCCATATGGACCCGAATAGGTGATCATGGGAGAATTTACCGTCTAGTCCTTTTCCAAATCTTCCTTCGCTCAGGAAGCTCATAAATATGATTTCTATAAAGTCCCAACCTTTGTACTCTGCCACAGCAATTCTTAGGTCATCCCAGCGATCCTCGTGAAGAAATTCTTGCCAATCGTGCTCACTGTCAAACTCATGATAGTAACGAAAAGCGAAATCACCCTCTTCTAAATCAACTGCACAAAAAACATCAAACTCTTTTAAAAATAATTCGTAGCGCTTTTTAAACTGTTCAAGGATATCCTTACCTTTTTCCGTAATTTCATAAAGGTACTTAGAAGAAATGTTTACATATTCCTTTTCAAGCAGCCAAGCAAAAACGGGTTCTAATATGCCTAAATCGTCAGTAAGGTCCACTTGAAATTTAGGTTTTTCATGAAGAGGTTTATCCATCTCGTAGAGAAGAAATAAACCCGCATATTGTTGTTTTAATTCTTCGCTTATGAAGAAACTATTCTCACTATTCATCAACGCCTCCTTCTTCCACCACCAAAACCTCTACTTCTCATGGGCTTTCGCCTAGGTGTATACTTTTTCCTTCCAAATACAGGGCTTTTTTTACGTTTAACCTGTCTGGTTTGAAAGGACTTTTGCGATCGGCTGGGATTTTTCAATGGAGTCTTTATGGATGACGCAGTTTTTCCTGAGTTAGGAGAATTGATATGCTCATAGCGACCAGTTCTAGCTTGTTTATAAGACCCATCTGGAATCATACGGCCTGTTCTGCGAGCATAAGTATCATTTGGAACAGTTCTGTAGGGGCTATAAGAGTAGGGGTAGTTCCCATAGGAAAACGGAGAGGTATAGGATCTGTGACTACCAAATAGATACCCTAGCATAAGGCCCGTGCCAATTCCACTCCAACTTGATTGGTAGTAGTGATTAGATCCATATATTTGTGGATTTCCCTTTGTTTCGACTACAGCATTACCCTGCTCATCGGCTTTTTCTATTTTTATGGTCGCAATTTCCTGTTCCTCACCCTTGCTTGGTTCTGTTGTCAAGGAGAAGCCTCGGATTTTATCCTCTCCGAATTCTGTGACCTTGATGTAATCAACTTTTCCATCCCCATTCAGGTCTAGGTTATTCACACCTGAATTAGGATCGTTCAAGAGCTTTTCAAACTCAGCAGCATCTTTTGCCTTCTTTAAAAGCTCTCCAACCGCTTTTAAGTTCAGGCCCTGCTCAGCAGTTATCATCTGGGTAATATTAACATTGTAATTCTTATCTCTCTCAGGAGATCCATCATCAGTCAAAGATTTAAAAATGCTATAAAAAGAGATAGCAAACATAAGAATGATGATATAGGGAAAAAACTTTTCTTTCATTTGAGGCTCCAGCATAACTGACGATGAATTTTTAAACGGAGAGTATTTCTATTTGGGAATAGGGAACTCGAACTTTGTAGTGGATTGAGAAATTACTATTCTGCCATCTAACTATCGATATATACAAAGACTTAGACTCATCTGCAAAATTCCAGATGAGGCACGGTTCACCTTCCAGCTCGTTTGAATTAGGGCAGTAGGAATGCGATGCACTATGCTCCATACTAAAGTTGGTGCCCTCATAGCTCAAACTCTTTTCATCACCTTCTCGAATTCGGTTGAAGTCAGACTCATCTGTACCCAGTTCTGAGAATGTTGGATGCTTTAAGCTAACTAATACCGAAGTTTCATCTCTAGGAATGGTACTGATAGAATAAGTAGTGCTTCCTTGATCTAAGATTAGTTCATGCCATCTTTGTATTCCGCTTTTATAAATGTGTTTCTCTCTGATTGTTCCATCAATGTTTAGCATCAATAAACCAACGTCGCGGAGCTTCACAAAACTGCCTGGGTGAGCATAAGTCAAAGTTCTCGGTCTCGATGCATTAACTTTAGCTCGCATAACGGCGGCTTTTTCTTCTAGCCTTTGATCTCTTCCCGCTGCTAATTGTGGGTCGAGTTTGCCCCTCATATGGTAGAAGTAAAAGTAGGCGCACATGCAAGATAGCGCCAGCATAATCAGACCAAAAGCCATGTTTAATTTACCTCCGATGGATTTTTTAGCATTCGAAAGATTGAATGCCTATATTTTACGGCATATTTAGCCGTGCTTTAAGTTCTGAGAGAGAATCATTAGTTTTTTTCTGGTTTTCAATGTTTGCTGTTGAATTCAGCGCTTTATTGATTTCATCATCAACTGAATTAGGAAGCTTGGCCATATCTCCATAGGATTCTGCAAGAGCTTCCTCTTCTGAGACTTTATGCTTCATTTTTTCAAGTAATGCCATGGTCCCGCTTGAATCAACCTGAGCAAGTTGCTTGTTCAGTTTCTTTGAAGCTGCGGCTACTTTTGCTCTTGCTTTTAAAGTAGTAAGTTCGTTTTCCCACTTGGAAATACTGTTCTTGAGTTCGTTGACCCTAAGCTCGAAAGTTTTGGTCTGCTCATCTTGGCGACTTATGCTTTGCATCACTGGTGAGCTTTGCTCAATAATTTGATTTTTCTTCTCAAGCGCAGCGCTTGCTAGACGATCAGCTTCGGACTGATCTATGCTTCCGGACTGGGCTTTTTTTAGAAGCAATACAGCTTTGTTTTCGTATGATGCCGCTAGATCCTTATTGGCTTGCGCATCATTGCGCATTTTTATAAGGACTGCTTTAGCTTCAGCTAGGCTTTTTAAACTAGCTTCTAAATCCTTTTTTAGATCCCTAATCCCTTGTTCAGTTAGTTTGATTGGATCTTCCATGGAGTCGATTGCTGCATGGGTTTTCGCTTCTGCGACTCTAAACAATCTTTTGAATATACCGACCATATTGTTTCTACTCCGTCGTTTTGAGGGCTTGTTTTAATGAGCTTCAACTGCGGCTATGATATGCTCTCCGTGCTCTGCTAATCCCAGCGAGAGCGCATTAATAGAACCTTCCAATTCATTTAAGTCTAAATTTTTCAATTGCAAGGTGTCGCGAAAAATAATGTGCTCACCAGTGTCATCGAGGCTGAAAGCCCCATGCACTAGTTTGCGATTCATTTGAAGAAATGATTTGAGCGTATTGGGATTATTTTTAGCAGCTTCAGGAAGCTTAGCTATCAATTGTTCGATAATAAGTACTGGGTATTCGCAGTCAATTACTAGGTTTTGTATGCCGTTTTCAGGATCACTTACGATAAACAATTCTTCCGAGGAGTCTTCTTTTTCAATCGTGAGACCCATGTCTAAAAGGAATTGTTTTACCTTGAAACTGTAGTCTTCCATCATTAGTAGTTCCCCTTGTTTTGGTTTTTTTTGCTTTCAAAATATTGATATGCGGCGTTGAGTTTCGCCGTGATTTGCTCAGCAAGTACTTGTTTACTCGGGTCCGAGTGATACCGATCAGGGTGATATTTCTTAATTAAGTTTCGGTAGCTGAGCTTAATCTCATCAAAGCTAGCATTGATTGGTAGCTCAAGATTCTCATAATATTCTCTTTCAAGGGTGTCTTCTGGGGCTTGAGTAGCATCTCGTTGATGAGTTTCCTCATTTGGGGGAGGGTTAGTATTCCAGCTATTGAAGAATTCATCACTTGCTTGACGCTTTGGCTCTTGCCGTTCCCAGATACGGTTTTGGAGTTCATAGGCTTGGTATCTTAATATTTTTTTTATGCGGTCAATCATGATTCAATGCCAGAGTATCCTGTCAGCAACTTAGCCACAGATGCCATCATAACCCAAGAGAGATATAACTTGCATGTAAAATCCTTGACACAGATACTTATTCGTGAGAACGGCTTGCATGGAATGCGAAAATAATCCCAATCATTTCAAAGAGATGATGATGTTATGCTTAGAAGTATTTGGCGAGAGTTAAAAGTTTTGGTCCGGGTTGTAGTGCTTATGTGGCTAATTTATGGCTTCAGTTTGTTTTTTCCGCTTGTAACATTAGGAATTATTCCTCGAGAGCCACAAGGTTTATATGGGATCATATGCGCGCCTTTTTTGCATGGCAATATACCCCATTTGCTTAACAATAGTTTTCTGTTGATCGTTTTTGGCGTTTTCTATTGCTTGTTGGAAGGTAAGCATTTGTTGCGACTGCTTGCTTTCTTAGCTGTTTTAGGGGGCTTTGGGACCTGGCTGATCGGAGGACACGGTGTTCATATCGGAGCTTCTGGTGTCGTTTTTGGTCTTTGGAGTCACTTGATATTCATGGCCTGGTTTAAACGTAAACTCAAGTATATTTTAGTAGCGATCTTGATTCTTTTAGCTTATGGATCACTCATATATGGATTGGCACCTTGGCAAAAATTTATTTCTTGGGAAAGTCACTTATGTGGTGCGCTTGCTGGCATTCTTAGTGCCAGGCTTTATCGCACCACTTAGCTATTTTTAGATTTCAACAGTTTGCTTACTACAGCGGCTGCGCAATTTTGGGATGAGAGTTTGGCCTAGGCATCAAATTTGAGCTCTGTGAAAGATGAAACTGCATTTGGGTAACCACGCTCTTCGGTGCCAGGCCGAACTACATGGACTGTAGATAAGCTGGCAATATTTGCAGCATTTAATTCTTCAACTATATCTGATAAAAATAAGATTTTCTGAGGCTCGACCTCAAGCTTCTTGCTGATTTCTTCGTAAGATATAGATTCCCGTTTATGTCCGACCCCTGTGTCAAAGTAAAAGCTCAGAAATGAGTTTATATCTCCATATTCTGTATGAGCGAATAAAAGTTTTTGTGCACTCACTGAACCTGACGAATAGATCCCTAGTTTAATTCCCAGCTCTTGCCAACTTTTAAACGCTTGGAAGACATCCTCGTAGATATGGGAGACATATTTTCCCGTTTCATACCCTTCTCGCCATATATATCCTTGAAGAGTTTTAAGAGGTCCTATTTTACGATCTGCCTCAATCCATGTGCACATTGCTCCAATAATCTGGTTCAATGAATTTGCGGACTTTCCCTCTTGCTGAATGATTTTTTTTGCTTCATTCAAACAAATTTTCACTTTTTCATCATGCTGATGTTCTTCAAGAAATGTTTGTATATTGTTTTTTGCGTAAGTGAAAAGAGTCTTGTGCACGAAGTCAATGGAAGTTGTTGTGCCTTCAATATCCATAAGCAGGTAAGATGGCTTTTTCATTAATTATCTATCCTATTTTATCAGTATATTAAATTAACTATTACTAGTCTCGATGAAATTAGTAAGGATTTCATCCTCAGCAATTACAACCCGATAAGCTCTAAAACAAAGCGTCTAAGTCCTAATAATGCCTGGACTTAAAGCGAGGAGAGTAATATGTACAGTAACTTAGCCTATAGCAAGCGTCTTTTGATGATTGCTCTTTTTCTATGCACTCTTGGGATCATTACACTAGCTGATATTCGCAGCAATAATTTTCTAAATTTTTCAGCAAATAAAAATTTGGGTGCTGCGTTTGATACCCTTGTGCTGGCATATGGTAAAGGAGAATTGACAAGTGATGAGACAGTTACTCAACTTAATCAAAAAGCATCTAAACTGATTCAAAGTCATCATTTGGTTACCAGTTCAGGTCTTACAATTTTACTAACTTTGAGTATTTCAATAGGACTTAGCCTCGGATTCTTATTATTTATAGTTGTTGGAGAGAGGCGTAAATCTAAGAATCAAGTCAATGCGAGACAAAAGTTTGATAGTAAAGCAGGAGAATTACAGAATTATCAAATTATGGCCCTTAGCCAAGTAATCTCTGATGTTAAAGATAGTACCCAATCCATCGAAGAATTAATGAAGGCACCATTTGAAAATCTTAATGAACTACTAGCAGACAATTCTGATGATAATCAATACCAAGTGGTTCTTGAACTCTATAGTCGGATAAAGGTGGTTAACAAGGAAATTCAAGTCGTAAAAAAAATCATCAAGGATTCGCAAGAACAGATGATTACCCTTGTATCTCAAACAAATGAGAGCACTATTCGATCAAGTTCCAACCGACTGGAATGGAATACATTATCTAACAACCTAAGAACTTTGAAAAATTGTTTTACTTCATTCAATAATTCAATGAATCGTTTGAAACTAGGATGTACTCAGAGCATCAAGTTGGTTAAAGATGCACTTAAATCTGAAGGTCTAATATATGCTAAGGCAAACAAAATAAAGCAACAGCTTCATTCATTTATTGAACATTCAAAAGCTGGAGAGCATTTGATCAGTGATATAAGTGAGCAGATTAATCACAGTGAAGAGGATGTGAATGTTGCATCAGATTTGGTAAGGCTATTGTCAGAGAGGGCGGAAGAAATTGTCAATATTATTGATGTGATTGATGATATTGCTGAGCAAACTAATCTTCTAGCTCTTAATGCTTCCATTGAGGCTGCAAGGGCAGGAGAGCAGGGACAGGGTTTTGCTGTAGTAGCGGAGGAAGTTAGGAAGTTAGCAGCCCGATCATCCACAGCTACTAGCTCAATTACTGAGTTGCTATTAACTATCCAAAATGAGGCGGAACTAGCATCATCGCGACTCAATAAAGGTAAAGAAATGGTTCGAGTTGCCAACTTATCGATTTCTGAATTTGTGAAGATATACAAGAACTCTATTAAGGATACAAAGATTGGTTATGTAGAGATCAGTGACCTCTTTCAACACTTTGAAAGATTAATTAATATGGTTGCAGATGTTCTTAAATCAGATAACGACCTCGATAAAGCAATAGGGACTCTAAGTAAATCATCTGCTGATATGTCGTCTGAAGCGAACAAGATTCTCGAACATACTAATCGACTTACTGTAGACTGTGAACGTGTAACCCGAATGATGTCAAGGCAGTACATAAGCCTTACACATAATGAGCAGCTTATAAGCTCGAGTCATCAAATGCTGGAAAATGTTTCTGAACAGGCAAACGAGGTTGCGGAAAAATCAAACTCCCTGAGAAACGATTTGAAAAGATCTTCAACTAAAAACACATTTGTGCCAAGCGCGAATATCTACGAATTCAATAAGCGCTTAGCAATTCTCCAAAATACTTCTGAAACTTTGGAGCAAGTTCTGTATTCATACAGTCCAGATGTCGGACGAGGGGAGCTAACTGAAACCCTCGATAATGGTGGTGCAAAGAATAATGATAGTGACCAAAGTACCCAAACTGATGCTGGGCCTTCTCAACCTATAGTTGACGAGGCTGAACACATGGCTACTGAGGGCGATCGAGAACCTACTGTATCTACTGAAGATACTGAGACACAAAATGCGAGCTAGATAGTAAATGGGATTCAATATTAGTGATAAGACATTATCATCCCGCTTAAGACGCTATTTATCGAAAGCTAAAAAAGAGGAAACAAACTCTTTATCACGCTTAGCTTCAGGCACAGTTTTTGTTCCTGGAGATCCAAGACCTGCCGAACGAGCAATTTCGGAAAAAATGGAATTTAGAATAAGAGCGCTGACCGCTTCTAAGAGAAACATTAACGATGCGATGTCACTATTACAAACTGCCGAATCTTCGATGGCGGAAATAAATAATATGATAACTCGTATGAAGGAAGTAAATATTGCAGCAGCTAGTACTACAGTAAGCGATCAAGAAAGAAGGTATCTATTTATCGAATATGAAGCCCTTCATGATGAGATCAATAGAATCACTCAGACGACAGAGTTTAATGGTATCCCTGTTTTAAATGGTTCTTCCGAGAAAGCACCTGAAACGTTAATTTTCAGGGTAGGGGATCCTTTCAGAGGTGAAGAAACTGATGATGACATCAATACTATTAAATTTGAAGGATTTAGCACGGTCGATACCTCAACCCAAACCTTAGGCCTTAATAGTGCAAGCGAATTGCTGCAAGATTCAAATGATGAAGAAGGTATTGAGCTTGAAGAGGTTGAGGAAATGCTCTTACCAGAAGATGACGAAATCTATGCGACTGTGTATGATCAAGCGATCGCAGGCCTTGCTACCCAAAGATCTGTTTTTGGTGGATTACAGTCGCGTTTAAATCGAGCTTTAGACTATATTGATGTGTATCAAGAGAATATTTCTGCAGCGCGCTCGAAAATTACTGATACTAACTATGCTGAGGAGGTGACAAATATGGTTCAAGCTAAGATTAGGTCACAGGCCTCCACAGCTCTTCTTGCTCAGAGCAATGTACAGAGTAACCTCACCCTACAATTACTTAATGCTAGCCTTTAATTTGAATACATCTGCTATTAATATATTGCTTCATAGTAGCGGAATAGACTTATAAGCAAAAATTCTTGGTTCGGTATGAGTTGTGACAAAGGTCCTAAGTAGCTTTTTCGAATGATTCTAAGTAAATCTTCAGAAGCAGCTTTATATAACATCTGTGGAGTAAATAAGTCATAATATTTTTGCGGAAAATCCGCGGAAGCTTGGCGAATAAGGTAAGCTGAGTAGCGGCTCCCTAGAGTATTTAAGCCAATTTGGGGTGCAAGTTGATCCCAAGTAGTATTGAAATAGGTGCACGTTTCTTCGCGATATTCAGATTTTTCTTCAATATAAGTATTGATAAATTTAGTAAGCATTTCGGTTTTTAGAATATTTAGGTGATTTAAAATTGCGTTATTGACTTGACGGAATGATCCGCCAGCAATATGACTTTCTTGAATTTCCCTTGCTGCATCTGGGCAAAAGCTCATAAAAGCCCCATTAATGGCATTCCATTTTGCGTCACTGCAATGCCTACCTCCATGTAATAAATAACTGAGTAATAGCACCTGTTTATCGTATGGAAGGTCATCATATTTCTCGTAGAGTTTAAATAATTTGTACTGAAGTTCTTCGAACCAAGTGTCTGGCTGCCCTCGAGTTGTAAAAGGCTCACGCTCAATTGCCTTTAGATTCCAAGATAGAGACCTTTGATCAGCACTACCGCAATTTTCATTTTTGATTGATGCTAGCAATAGAATGAGATCTGATTTTTTATATTCTAAAATTCTATCTTCCCCATTGGGATAAACTGCTTCTTCAAAGACTTTCTTGGTAATCTTGCGATAGAAATCAGCATAGTAGTTTTCCTTATAGTAGCTAGTGTTCTTGAGCTCCTGAAGCCTTTGTTTGTAAGGTGTCGTCTGACTCGAATACTGTAGAAGGCTTGGATTGAAACGATATTGTTTCAGAATATTTAATGGTAAATCCGAGCTGTGATAATCTCTGAAAGGACTTATCCTCAAGTTAGGTATCGAGTTTTCAAGATCTTCAAGTAAGCCGAGAAAAGTAAATAAAGACTGAATTACAGTGTCTTGATTAATGTTGGTTAAACCCAGATTTGAAAAAGCTTCAAATAACGAGATACTGTCTGTTATCTCTTCTAGCATTATGACATCGACTAGAGCAACTTGATATTCCCTTAACTTTAGTAAAAGTTCATCAATTATATTCGGATCAGCCATGTATTCTGAGCTTACAGATTGTTCTTGAATAAGTTTGATGTCTTCTACATAACTTGAAGCTAAAGTATGTTCATCATCTTTTGGTTTTGCATCAATTAAGTCCTTAGCTGGACCTGGAAAATTCTCGTTAGGTAAATCGTTTTGCCTAGAGCAATTAGCTTTATTTGGATGCTGGTTAGATATATTTAAATTAAGGGAAGCGTTAGTCACTTCTGTAAATATTTTTTGCGTATTTGGGTCGATAATATTGTCATTTAAGTTCAAAAATTTGAGTTTTAAATGACTAAAGGAATTCGTATCGCTTAAACAATTATTTGATAAATCCAAACTTTTCAACTTTTTCATGTTCTTTAAGGGACTAGCATCGTGGATATAATTATTACTTAAGTCAAGTTCTTTGAGAAGCTTGAAGTCCCTTAATACTTCTATTGAGCTGAGATTAAGTTCAGAAAGATTAAGGTTTTTTAAGATTTTAACTTTCTTCCAGGCTGGATAGCAGTCTTCTGGACTAGATATGGTTATCTTTGCATCACCCAGAATTTTCTCTACGATTAATTGTTGGTCTATGGGGAATTCTTCCTTATCTTTACAAATTCTTTCAAAAATTTTTGCTGGTCTAGAGTTTAATGCAAATATGGATCTCCAGTCAGTAGCATAGGAAATTCTAGAACTTGCGAGAGCTAGAATGATCATAAAAATAATTTTTAAGGGATTCATAATTAATCCTCGCAAAGGATATATATTAATGCAAAGCAATATATCCTTATCATTGAAAATTAAAAATTTCAATACTACTATCCTATTCATTAAATTTAGATATGTTCGATTATAGTTTTTATTAGTAAGTAAATTGTACATATGTTTCTATGATTTTTTGATGGATTAAAGAGATTTATATTGGCAAATCTGATAAAGTTTATTCCATTGTCAAATATGGTGTTGGACATATATTTTTAATTTGAAAGGAAAACTAGTGTTTGTATTACAAAAAATTATTGGAATTTTGGTTTCTCCACTTGCAATTTTAATCCTAGGAATTTTTATTGCAGCCAATAAATTCAGGAAATATCCATGGTTAATTTATTGTTGTCTGTTTCTGTTTTACTTATTGAGTATCGAACCAAGCAAACAGTTAGTTATTTATCCGTTGGAGTCACATAGTTATGAAGTGGAGAATCTTCCTCAAGGAGAAGGTGGCCAGGTAAACGCAATCGTAGTCCTAGGAGGTGGGGTTTCTGAACATGGTATTTGGGATAAACCTCGACTTAGTTTAGATGCTCTTGCACGAACTTACAAAGCTAAGCAAGTTTATGATGAGTTTGAGGGGAAAATTCCGATCATTTCTAGTGCGGGTCTACCGAAACCAGAAAGAGGAGTTCCGGCAGAAGGGATTGTTATGGCATCGGTACTTAAAAATCTTCAAGTTTTGGATGCGATTGTCGAGAAATCATCAAGAAATACATTTGAGAATGCATTGCTAACAAGGCAGATGCTTGAAGATAGTGGCGAGTGGATTGATGCATACCCTATAATTTTAGTAACTTCTGCTCTACACTTACCAAGGGCAATTGCTTGTTTTGAAAAACAAGGGTTCAAAGTTACACCTAGAGCTTCCCACTATTTAGGTTCCTCAGATTTTGTAACTTCCTATGGTAGCCTATTACCTCTACCCCAAAATTTGTCTCAAATTAGTCATGCTGTGCATGAGTATGCGGGGCTTTTATACTATAAGGCTCTAGGCCGCATCTAGTGGAGCTTTTAAATTATATTTATAAGGATTCGCCTAATTTGTATCTTGCGATCTCAAGGCTGCTAATATCACCAATCAAAGTCAAGTGATCATGTAGTTCGAGCCTGAAGCCAGAGTGAAAATCGATAACCCTTCCTTTTCGAGTTATAGATAAAATTAAAATATCATGAGGCAAGTTTAGTTCGTAAAGTGTTTTTCCTCTTAAATAGAGATTTTTTAGTTCACAATCGATGATATCTTGATCATCTTCATAGCCTAAGAGGATCGAAACAGCTGAAGGTGTCCTCACGTAATGGTCTAGCAGACTTATGAGGGCGGTGGTGGGATCAACAATAGATGCATTGAATTCATTGAAATTTTTGATGTTATCTCTTTGCCTTAATGCAATGATAAGGTGAGCATCGGGAAATTTTTCACTTACCATGTTTGCAGCAAGCAGATTGTTTTCATCATTTAACATCGAAACAAAAGTGTCATTATCATGTGCATTAACCTTTTTTAGAGCAGAGTTATCAATTTTGTCAACTGTGATATTCGTAAAGTTGTCATGTTCAAAGTTTATATCCATCGAACCGAAAGCAATAAGCCTAACTTCCCAGTTGTGGGCGCACAATTGCCGAGATAGCGTCAATGCATTGTTGTTTTCACCAAAAATAATTGCATTGGGTATCGTATGTTTTTCTGATTTTTTTGCTGATGATTTAGCCTCTCCTGCTAAAAACAAGGCCCATTTAAAAAAGATAGGGCCGATAATTTCATTGATAATAATCACTGATACCAAAATAGTGGTAAATGCACTGCCCCAGCTAGGAAATGTGTCACTTACTTGCTTTGCTAGTCCTAATCCTACTCCAGCTTGGGTTACAAAACACATCCAACGAATTTTTAAAACTTTGGAATCATCCTTATTCACTTTTCCAGATATGATTGAACCAATGATGATGCCACATATTCTTACACCAAATAAAATAAGGGTGATAAACCAAACCTTTTTAAGGATTCCTAGGGTCAGAGAGGCCCCCGTCAGGGTGAAGAATGCAATGTAAATGACCGGTGAGGCCTGATTAAGGATCTTCAAAAATTCTCTACGTCCTTGGAAAAAATTTGCCACGTGGAAACCACAAACTAAGCAAGAAAGCATTCCTTCCAAATGGATAGAAAAATTTTCTCCTATGATATGTGAGAGGAAGAATGCAGAATAGCCAAAGCCTATAACAATGAATACCTTTGCAATTGCTGGCAAATTTAAATTTATGCTTAGTCCTATGGCTTTACTGAGTGCTAAACCAAGGAATACTGATAATGATAGATCTGTACAAAGCTGTATTAGAAAGCTCAAGTCAAGTGAACTTCCAGTAAGGAGTATTTGAGCTACAGATTCATTGAGGGTAAAAATTGCTATTACAGCTATATCCATAACAACAGTAACCCCTAAAGCTACCTGAGTAAAAGGTCCTTTAGCCTTTAATTCTTTGACTACAGCAATGGCTGATGACGGAGAACGGGCTATCAAAATCGATCCTGCTAAAATCGCAACAGCTATCTTTGAACTAGAGCTAAAATCTGCCATAAAAGAGATTTGGCTAGCTAGTGCGTAGAATGCATAGGTACATAAAATGAAGGTGGTGACCAAAATACCGGTAGTAATAGTAAGAATAGTTTTTATTTGGGGCCTAATATCTTTCCAAAATAGCTCTGATCCCGCGCAAAATGCTATAAACCCTAGAGCAATTTCATCAACAAAGCTAAGCTTCCCCACATGATTTGAGTCAATAAAACTGAGTAGATTAGGTCCAATCAAAATACCTAAAAAAAGGTATCCAGTGATTGTGGGAAGACGAATCTTCGCAAACCCTAGACCCATTTGAGAAGATGCTAAGCAGATAATGAAAAACCCTAGCAAGATTGTTATGTTTGTAAAGGAGAAAATATCCATGACGCCTCTCAATGGATCTTAATTATGATATTTAATATGTATATTATAATGATATCCATATTTCATTAATATGCATAGATCGTTTTACCTTTGTTCAAAAAAATTCTTTTTTTTGATTTTTTACCACTTGCCTTTTAAACTATCAATTATTCTTATTAGATGCTTTTAGATTCTTAGTAAGTTTAGATAATCACAAGATAAGTATTATTTTTTAAAAACCAATCCGAATGCGTTTTAGAAAAATTATATTTTAATTTTAATTTATTGGACTTACTAAAAATATTTATAGGGAAGATAAGAGCTTAAATTATTATCTGGAGGCGGATCTGCGGTCGAGAATTTGGCTAATGGTTTCATTCCAAATTTTGTATCGATCCACTGCTTTCATCAGAGCCTCGGTAACGAGATTTAAACCAACTGGTTTTATGAGGATTTGTCTAGCACCGAGTCTGAAGCAACGGTGAGCTACTGTCATATTTATTAGAGCCGTACATACATAAAAATCTATGCTCCAATCAAAATTCTCAACACATTTTTTTATTAAATCATCACCTTTTAGAATGGGCATATCAATATCTGTTAATACAATAGGTATTCGATTTTTTCCAATTTCTTCCAACGCTTTTAATGGATCTGAAAAAGGCAAGGGATCAAGGTCAGGCAAACGCTCGCAGGCCATTACATAGAGTTCAGTTATATCTGGTTCATCGTCGATGATAGCTACTTTTAGAGGAAACTCATATTTCATACTGAATCTCGCAGTTTATTCCCGTAGCACACAATTCGGCAAAAATTGCTAAAACTTAATAAAAATTATGAATTGGGTGCTTCTTTACTTCTTTTAGGAGATTTTCTATTGGCAACCGCTTTTGCCATCCATTTTTTTGCTTGTTCCATTATTTCTTTCTCAGTTAAATTATTCCATGTATCAAATTTAACTCTTTTAATACTTTCAGGCCTGAATCCTAAATTTGGTCTCTCTAGGTCTTGATAGGGCTCGATGATATTTTCGAGCTTTTTTGCTAAATCAGCTGCAAGACCTGATTTAAGGCATTCGGAAATTTTTTGGGTGATTTCATGTAATGATATTCCATGCCTATTGTGCAGCGATTTAGTAACTACCCAGAAAACTTCGAAATCAATGAGTTTGTGAAGGAGAAAGTAAAGATTTACATCAAAAAAGGATTCGAACAGGCAAATAGGATCGGTAAGGGGAGACTCACCAAAATAATTGTATGCTGAAAGATTTCTGATAAAGATGGCTTCAATCTTACATTTTGGTATACGTTTTATTCCTTGCCAGAGGGTATGGGAAACAGAATTTTCAACTCCTAAAATTTCAAGATATGACTCAAATGTCTGCGGAGATAAACGGCGTTCAATGAGTAACTTAATTCCTAAATAGATGAAAGGATCAGATTCTGCATTGTCTCCAATTAAAAAATAAGAGATACCGTCCGCTTGGCCTTCCATAAGTTTGAGAATAGCGGCCGTCTTATAAGCCACTTGGTGTTTTAAAAGATCAAAGCGCCCTTTTTTAATGTTGTAGGCCTGATTTTTGAAAGTGTCTGAGGACCAATCGAGTCCATCCAATGATAATTTTTCCTCTAGCACTGCCCTGAGCTGTGAGGGTGAGGAAGATACAAAATGTAGAGGCCTTGGGAACTGACCTTCATCTTGCTCGCTTGCAAGGGGTTCATTTAGATTTCCCCATCGACCTGCCATTAAAACATCACTTGCTCCTGAAACCGTGATTTTGTCTTCAGCATCTTCAAAAGCTATGCGAGCCATCTTTACCCAGGATTCAAAAGTCGTTTCCAAGTAGGTTTTATCTATATCACAAATAATTTGAATGTTTCTGCTACTATTGCCTAAGTCTTCAAATTTACGCATGTCTACAAGTTGCCATAGATCATATGAATTACTTGGATTACGTTGCTTTCTTAACATGGTTTGCCTTCCATTTGACCAGAACGACCTCGCCGACTCCTGCTTTCCATCATGGACTGTCACAAAGGGTTCACAAAAGTTAAAATATTATCAATTTAATTCTTTTTTTGTCGTTAAGTTTCCTTAAAAAAAGATCCAATGACTAAGGAGATTCTATGGATAATAGTATTCCATCTCGCTTATGTATCTATTGTAAAATAGAAAAGCCATGGATCTTCAGCGGAAAAAAGCTTAAAGATGGTTCAAAGATATACACCAATGAATTTGCAGTGAGATGGGCTGGGAGGCGTTGCCCTGATTGTGAAAGGACGCGGGTCCATGCTGCAGTTCGTTGCGGAGGGTTTGAACGAGACTTAATCATTAAGCAACTAGAACAGTCTGGCTTTGTAATACAGTCGAAAACCCTTCCAATCAAAGCTGAGAAAAATGGCAAGGTATACTCAGTAGGCATCCGCCATGCTCACGCAGAAAGTAGTGGTCTAACTTTAAATAAAGCACCCAAAGAACAGGCGGACCTTTATGCGCTGGTTTTTTCTTCGGTGAGAATTTGTACAGCAGATCAATTAGCAAATCTTGAACCTAGTGCAAAGGTTTATAAACCTAGCCGCAAACCACAGCCTTCAGAACAGAATAAGGATTCGCTAGAAGAATTAGGCATGTAACTTGTTCACTTTGACTTTTTAGTGACAGATGATCGTGTCTTTAGGAAGAGAGTCTTTGAATGAATTTTTATTCTCAATAATAAAATGAATCCCGCGTGATTCTTTGCGAGACATGGCGCAGCGTATTGTAAGCCAAGCGATCTCAGCAAGGTTTCGTACTTCTAAAAGGCGATCATTCACCTTGTATTCCCAGTAATAAGTGTCGAGTTCCTGCCTTATGGTTTGAATTCTGGCAAAAGCTCTCTGTAAGCGTCGTTCACTTCTAACGATGCCAACATAGTTCCACATTAATCGGCGGATTTCATCCCAAGTATGGGACAGTAAAACTTGTTCATCTGGTGGCAAGGTTTCACCTGCATCCCATGCAGGTATAGGAGAGGAATCATATCCATGGGGACCTTGTTCAACAGCTTTTTGAACTGCTCTGTCAGCTAAGACACAAGCTTCCAATAGGCTATTAGAAGCCAGGCGGTTTGCTCCATGCAAACCACTGCATGCCACTTCACCTATTGCATATAAGTGATTGACGGATGTACGTCCCCAGCTATCTATCACGAGCCCTCCACAGCTGTAGTGTGCAGCTGGTACCACTGGAATCATATCTACAGCTGCATCTATGCTGTAAGCGAGGCAGGTCTTATAGATGTTTGGGAACAGCTTTTTGATTTTTTCTGCACCCATGTGACGCAAATCTAAAAATACCCTATGCTCTCCAGTCCGTTTTAGCTCAGAGTCAATAGCTCTTGCTACAATATCACGAGGGGCTAAAGACCCTTTTGGGTGGTAAGTTTTGGTAAAGTCTTCACCTTTTACATTCTTTAATATACCGCCTTCGCCTCTAACAGCCTCGGAAATGAGGAAAGTTTTCGCTTCTGGGTGGAAAAGGCAAGTTGGATGAAACTGCATAAACTCAAGGTTTGCAACTTTGCAGCCAGCTCTCCAGCCCATTGCTAAGCCATCTCCAGTGGCACCCTCTGGGTTAGAGGTGTAAAGGTATAAGCGGCCGTGACCACCGGTACAAAGAAAAGTTTTACTGCTTCTAACTTGATAAATTTTACTGGTTTTTAGGTCTAGTACGTATGCACCTAAGCAATAGTTGCCGCTAAAACTTGGAAAGTACTTGTCAGTCGAAAGTAGGTCTACGGCAAACTGGTTTTCGAAAATGGTAATATTGGGATTTCCTTTGGCAGCGATAATGAGAGCCTTCATAAGAGCTTCACCAGTAAGGTCGTCAGCATGAAGAACCCGTCTCCTTGAGTGCCCACCCTCTTTGGTTAAGTGATAAGTTTGAGACTGCTCATTGGTACCTTCTAATTTTGTGAATTTAACTCCAATTTCTAAAAGGTCTCTAATTGCGGTGGGGCCTGATTCAACAATGGTTTTCACCACATCTTGGTGGCACAACCCAGCTCCAGCAACAAGAGTATCTTGAACATGTTCCTCAAAGCTATCTTCTTGACTGAACACTGAGGCGATTCCACCTTGGGCCCAGTAGGAGTTACTTTGATCTGTTGAGCCTTTGGCAATGACAAGAACCTTACTTGTTCTTGCCAATTTTAGTGCTACCATAAGCCCAGCTACCCCGGTACCAATAACTAGGTTTTCTGTAGTGATCGTAAGCTGTTCTTGATTAAGAGAGTTTGAAAAGCTGCCCATCATGCTCATCCCTTGTTTAGCACTTTCCTTGAGCAGTACATGTAGCAAGAAACATGAAGCGAGCATAGGTTTATCATTGCTTTACAATTGATATAGAATCACAAGCTGGGTTTTTTTAGTTGAACAAATTATTTTGATACTTAAACTTCATGAGAGATATGGATGGTGCTTTCGGCTTAATTAAAGCTCAGAGCTCCAATGACCTGCTATAATAGAAGGCATATTATTAGCTAATGTGTTAAAAAATAGGTGCGTAGAGATGGTAAATGGAAAAAATTGACAGTCCTCCCAATTGGATAAAAGACTTACCTAATCAGTTGACGCTCTTTCGTATTGCAGTCGTACCATTGTTACTAGTATTGTATCCTCTTAATTTTAGTAGCTTAAATCTTTTTTGTGCGGTGCTTTTCACTTTAGCTGCTATCACTGATTGGCTGGATGGGTTTATCGCTCGTCAGTTTGCAGTGGAAAGCCGCTTGGGAGCAATACTCGACCCAGTAGCAGATAAGATGCTTACTGCATCAGCTCTGGTCTTGGTGGCTCATTCAGGAGCGATCTGGGCATGGATGGCAGGAACCTTGCTATGTCGTGAAATTGCCATTTCGGGAATTCGGCTGGTTGCCCAACAGAATGGAATCACCATTAAGGTAAGCTCGCTTGGGAAATGGAAAACTTTATTCCTGGATGTGGCTTTGGTCTGCTTACTAGTGAACACCCCCTTATTTGGCTGGCCATTCAGAGAGGTTGGTATGCTTAGTATTTGGGCCGCACTTTCCTTTAGTCTTTACTCAGCATATTTGTATATTAAAGGATTTTGGAAAGAATTTAATTCAAACTGAAATCTTGCCATTATGGGTCTTGTTTAAATGACTTAGCCTTTCTTTGCTCCACTTCTATTCAATATGGATTTTAAATTTTTATTTAGAATCTGCCGATGCCGGATTGAATCCGAACTTGTATAAAACTTTAGGCAGAGAATTAGTGGAACCTACTATTAAATTTTTGTCAGATTCTGATACCGTAAAAGAGCGGCAGTTGAAAGCTTTTGCTGCAAGTGTATCAGCATTTGGGCAAAAACTACCTTTCGATATGGAGCTTTTGAAGAGTGTTAGGAAAGCTTTATTGACTTTGATTGATCCGAGTGTACTTTTAACAGCTAAACAACTCGGAGAACTTACTCAGTCTGCCAACCTTTTCGTACTTAGATCTTTAGACTCGTTTGCTAGTTCCACTTATGAGCAAACGAGCTTAAAAAACTTGTTAGCTAGAGGTATAGACGTAGGTATTTTAAAGAAAAATGACTATTTTGAAATGCCACTAATGAGGTTGATTTTGTTGAATGCTTTGGGATCTAAAGAACTTGATCTATCTGATGCTATGCCTTGGGGAGGCATCAGTGAGAATTTGGATTCTTTGACCCAAGGTCTTAGCCCTGGAATGGAAAAGGTCCTCAAGCAATACCAGATAAATTCCAAACTGTCAGAGGAGCTAGGAAGATTTAACAGCTTTGTAGCAAAACAATTGTTAGGCAAGGTAGCAGGATCAGAATTGAATTTCGTTGCTGATGGAGTTCGTTTAGGGCTAATATACAAACTAAAAACTAGTTTCGAGTTAAATGCAGGCTTCTTACTTGAGTTACTTCAAAATAGCTTCGCCAGAGATTGTGGTCAGGTGCTATTTAAGGTTGTCCATAAAACGGAAATACAGATTTCTTATTTTGTGAATAATATTGAGGATCTTTCACTAAACCAATCAAAACATGTAGCTTGGTTTATCGTGGGAGCAAATAAATTAGTAGATGCGTATAAAGTTTAGGAAATTATGAGTCAAATGAAGTTGAAATTTTTAGGTGTTCGGGGCTCACGACCAACTCACAAATCTGATCTCTTGGGTTTTGGTGGTAATTCCACATCTATGGAATTTTTGCTTCCCGATGAAAATTTCTGTGTACTGTTAGATGGAGGATCAGGAATTGCTCATAGGGCTAAATCTGCAGATGCTAATAAGAGTAGGTATTACTTTCTAATTACCCATACCCACTGGGATCATATTTTGGGATTTCCCTTCTTTAAACCCCTCTATAATGAAAACAATGAAGTAACTTTCTTTGCTTCCAAAACATCGAAGGCAAACTTTAATGATCTTTTTTTTGGAATTCACCGTCTGGACAATCTTCCAGTGCCATTGGAAGCATTGAAAGCAAAGCAAACTTTTAAGTCAATAAAGGCTGGAAGCTCATTTGTGATAGAAGAAAAGGTTAAAGTCAATACATATCAGATAAACCATCAGGGTATCACTTTAGCATATAGGCTAACTTATAAAAATGATTCTGTAGCAGTGGTCACAGATAATGCTCCTATTGAAGACGGTAACTATATGGGAGAAAATATGCAGGAAAAAGCCAAGGATGATCCAAAAAAATTCGAAAAAGAATTTAATCAAGGATTGGTTAGTTTCTTGAAGGATTGTAACACTGTGGTCATCGATACACATTTCACCGAGGAAAATCTTAAACCTGATTGGGGACATTCTACTCCTCAAAGAGCACTCAAATTTTGTATCGATGCAAATGTTAAGCGTTTAATACTTTTTCATCATGCACCAGAAGATTTGGATCACATGGTCCAGGCCAAGGTAGCAAGTGTCATCGACGAAGCAAAAGAGCACGGAATAGAGGTTGTTCCTGCAAAAGAAGGTGAAGAATGGGTTCTACATTGCGATTAAAATTTTGGGGAACCAGGGGCCTAATATCATCACCCCACAAGGATACCGCCATATACGGGGGAAATACTAGCTGTATGCAGCTATTGCACAAAAGTGAGCTTATTATTATTGATACTGGCTTTGGAGTGACCAACTTAGGTGAAGTGCTTATGCCGAGAATATTAGCTGGACAAGAAAGCCTGACTGTTCATATTTTTTATACGCATTTTCACTGGGACCATATCCAAGGGCTCCCATTTTTTCATCCAATTTACTTTCCGACATCAACCTTGAACCTCTATTCACCACTCTCGACTGAGCCGATGAAAGAAAATCTTGACTTACTATTTGACGGTAGTTATTCGCCCTTTGCAGGTGTGGATAGTATGCCATCGCAGGTAAATTTTATTACGATTAAGGATAGTATTGAGGTGTCTGGACTTAAAATTTCCTACTGTCCTCTTGATCATGGCTGGCATGAGGCCACTACCTATGCATATAAATTTGAAGATGAGAAAACGGGTATTTCTTTAGTGGTTGCAAGTGATCATGAGGCAAGGCCATCACCTATAAATGATCAGTTTATAGATTTTGCAAACGGATGCGATCTTTTGGTGCATGATGCACAGTACACAGAAAAAGAGTATAAGGAATTTGTTGGTTGGGGCCATTCATCTATGAAGCAAGCTCTGGAAAACAGTATTAAAAGTAGGGCAAAACGTACTTTGCTGTCACATCATGATCCAAAGCGAACTGATAAAGAACTTAAAAAAGCGCGAAAGAAATACAGCCAGCAAGTTAGCTATAAAAACATTGACTTTGACTTTGCTAAAGAGTCAGTTATTTATAATCTCATAAAAAAATAAAATGTTTTTCCTGACATCCTTGATTAAGACTTGATTTCATTCTTAATGAGATTTAGTTGATATTCCAAATCGCCTACCTGCTCCATCCAATAATTCCAAGTATTAAAATGGGGGAAAGACTTCTTGAAATATGGGTCATCCCACCTTCTAGCGATCCAGGAACTATAGTGTATGTACCGAAGTGTTCTCAAAGGTTCGATAAGTTTTAGGCTGTTGCGATCAAAGTGTCCCATTTCTTCATAAGCGTTTAAAAAGACTTCACGTTGTCTCTTGCCATCATCGTCTTGGCTGGCTACCATAAGCCAAACATCTTGAACAGGTGGTCCCATAACCATATCATCAAAATCAACCCATAATGGACCTTCACTGCCCCACAAAATATTCCCAAGATGACAATCACCATGAATCCTCTGGTTGTCCATTTTTTCAAATAGTTTTGCAGATAATTCACAGATGCTTTCAGCTGCTCTTTGATAGCGTGATTCAAGGTCTAAGGGTAAAAACTGGTTTTGGGTAAGGAAGCTTATATTGCGTACGCCGTAAGTTTCGTGATTTAAAACAATCCGAGATTTTGCTTTTTTTATAGCTCCGACTGCATGCAAACGTGCAAGAGCCCGTCCTAGGATTTGGAGTTCAGAGTCCGAACTTTCGTAGTTTATTCTTCCTCCAACCTTTGGGAAAACAGTAAACCATAGATCATCTTCTTTTATGTGAAAAAGACTTCGACCAGAGTCATCTTTCAGGGGAGCGACGACTGGAATATCTGCTTCCTTTAGTTCCCAGAGAAAGTCATGCTCTTCTTGGATCTGCTCTTCCTTCCAACGGCCTGGACGATAGAATTTTATCACTCGGTAGCGATCATACCTGCTCTTGACTTCAGCTTCTTCCTCCCTACTTAAATCAAGCTCTACCTCATAGACTCTGTTTTCCATACTATTCAGTTGTAGGCAGCGGCCAGTTGATTTCACTCCCAATGATTCTACTGAATTAAGGATTTTATCGGGTGTTAGGGTGAAAAAGGAATGGGTTTTAGCGTTCATAGTTTCCTCAGGTATGTCTGCATCAGCTACTTACTGACATAAAAAAGTAAAAGCTGGGCCTTGATTGATGAGCGCCCCAATCCTAACAGGCGACTTTGTAATGGTCAGCAAAAATATGGCCAATTTTAGTAAACTGGAATCGATCCTTGAAAAATTAGCCTATTAGCCTATATTTTTTCTTTGGGGTCTTAATGATTAGGCGGCTTTATTCGGTGTCTGCCAGTCAATATCATCTGCATAAACTTAATCTCCAAGGGTGTAATGAATGAAATCCTATGATGTTGTATCAATATGTAACGCGTTGGTTGATATTATTTTCGATGCTTCTGATGAAGATTTAAAAGAGCATAATTTAACCAAAGGCAATATGCACTTGGTGGATCGATCTGCTCAAGAGATTTTGCTCTCGGCCTTCAAGGGAAAGAGCAAAGGCGAAGAGTTGGGTGGATCAGCCATGAATGCAATGCGAGCCTTGGCGAGGTTAGGGAAAAAAACTTGCTTCGCAGGTATGGTGGCAGAAGACCATTTTGGCGGAAAAATTAAGAAGCGACTTGGGGAATTAAGCATCAATGGACACCTTAATGTCACCAAGGAAGAAGCTACCGGAACCTGTATGGTTTTAGTAACTCCTGATGGTGAACGCACTATGGTGACTTATTTGGGAGCTAGCCGGCTGTATAATAGTTCTCATATTCCACACAAGGAGCTTACTGATGCAGATTACTTTCATTTTTGTGGCTATCAATGGGACACAGAAGGCCAAAAAAAGGGAATTCTTGAAGCAATAAAAATTGCTAAAGATGCTAATACCATTATTTCATTTGACCTAGCTGATCCTTTTGTCGTCAATAATCACAAAAATGACTTCCTTGAAATCATTAAAGATCATGCTGACATTGTTTTTGCCAATAAAGAAGAAGCTCACCTTCTTTGGGGAACGGAGCCCAAAGAAACAGCCAAAGTTATTGCTTCTCAAGGTGCTACAGCAGTTATAAAATTAGGATCTGAAGGTGCTCTTATCCGAAAAGATGATAAAGAAGTTAAAGTTTCTCCCATTTCCACGCAGGTGGTAGATACCACGGCAGCTGGTGATATGTTTGCAGCTGGCTTTCTATATGGTCAAAGCAATAAGCGCCCTTTAGATGAGTGCGGACGCATTGCAGCAACCTTAGCAAGTGATGTGATTAGTCGATATGGAGCTAGTCTTTCCCAAGAGGCAATTGATCTTGTGCGATAGATACCCATCCAAGCTTAGAAGGGGTAAATGTGAAAACAGTAGCAGTAGTTGATGATGCTTTACTAATTCGGCTTCAGTTGAAAAAGTTTTTTGAGGAGACTATGAAATTCACTGTCGTGGCTGAAGGTTCGAATGGCAGTGATGCAGTGAACATCTTTGAAAAGCATAAACCTGATTTAATGACCCTTGACTTGACTATGCCCAACATGGGTGGTCTGCAGGCATTAGAAGAGATCTTTGCGCTTACAGAAGATGCAAGGATATTGGTTATCACTGCTATTAAGCAGACTGACCAACTCAATAAAGCAATTTCATTAGGGGCAAAGTCGTATGTTTTAAAACCGCTGCAGTTTAATAATCCGACATTTGTCGAAAATTTTAAAGAAGAAATAGGAGAGTGTCTTCAGGCTAAGGCTTGAGCTTAGCTATTGGCATTTAAATAATCGTAGGGATATGAGCTTTTGCACTCATCCAAGCAGAGGCATCCTTTTGCCAGAGCCCTTTTGAGGAAAAGTAATGTTGCTGTATATAATCTGCGAAATCAATCAGTTGTTCTCTCCGGTATGAACGTTTGAATAGACCAGGCACGTTTAAATTATTGTGAAACCAAAACCGACATTTTCCGATGTGGCTCCATTCTGCAATAAGAAGGTTGTCTAGGCGCATTAAGAGAACCACATGTTTTTCATCAATACGGCGACACTTATGCAGCTTACCAAATTGGTAGTTTTTGATACCCAGTTTATTAAGAGCTAAAATCTCGGCTGTCGGTGCTAATATGAGCCATGCTTGGTTGATATAGCCAGCTTTTAAGTAAGCCTTCCAGAATCGCTCTCGGTATATGCTGTGCTTATCGAGCCCGCACATATGCAAAAGTTTAAAAAAACTAGCAATGGTACGCTCAGTGCCGAGGTATCCAGCACAGATACTCTTTAGATCTTTAACGGTATTGAAAAGGTTTATTGGTGGTGCAGGAACATCAAGGTGCAGGGTATTTGGCTTTTCAACGCTTTCTTTAAGAAAGAACCTCTGATTTGCAAGAGACATAGATCTAAGTTCCTTTTCTACCACTAAAGCTGACGATCTGGAGGACTGATCGTTTTTCTTTTTGTCAAGGAATCGTCAGGTTCCAGAGCATTATCAGGTAAATCCATCACAAGTCGGACATCTATTCTTCTATTTCTATGATTTCTAGGATCATGCTTGATGAGTGGCCTGAGGTCTGAGTAGCCACTGGCTCCTATGATCGGTTGATCTTTTTGATTAAATAGGTCACCCAAACGATTGTCGCACAATTTGAGAAGCCGCAGAACGGTTGTAGCTCTTGCCGCTGATAGAGCTAGATTGTCTCGGTAACCTGCTCCTGCTTTAACAGCCATTGCATCTGTGTGACCTTCAATCATGACTGTTTCAATTGAGCCCTTGAATTTGGTTTTACATTTATAGCTTGATTCTAGTTCTATTGGTTGACACCACTCAGGGTGATCGAAATTTTGCTCAGGGCTTAGCACTCGTCGATGATAATCACTATGGCAGGGGAGAACCATGGTCAAAGCTTTTGCAATTTTTCCGAGATTTCCAAGTTTGTCGGCATTGGGAAAGGCTTTTGCAGCTGGGAAACTTAAGGTTTGTTCGGTTAAACGCAGTATCCCTTCTTCGGGGTAAGTCTCTACCTCAAGTCCATTTTTACTGAGTATTTTCTTTAAATCTAAAAGAATATGATGCCTTGTTTTTGCGGGAGACTGGAGTTCGGCTTTGGCTTTAATAAAACTATTTTGTTCTTTTTTAAACTGAATTGAAAAGACAGTTAGGATAATTAGAAAAATGAAGATTAGTCCAGCCATGAGATCACTTACAGATATCCAGAAACCTTGTTGGGCTTCGTTTGAATTCTCGCTATCATAGGATTTTTTATTCATAATGATCCTCGAAACTAAACCCGCGTATCTGGATAGGTGATTTTTTCTTTTTCATTTAGATTGATTGCATTCTTCCGTACTGATTTAATTGCTTCTGGTAAGCTTGTGATAGCTTGATTGAGATCTCCAACCGCTCCAGCAAGGGTTACTACACCTTTACTCATGTGTTTGTCTAATTCTGAAGTGAAACCCTTAACTTTTTCTGAATAAGAGTGAAGGCTCGTGTTGGTTTGTTGAAATATGTGATTGAGATTTTGATCAACTCCTTCAAAACGTTTGCAATAGGCCTCCCAAGAGTTTTTTGTTTGCCTATTGATTTGATCCATGTGCTTTACGGCTTCTGATATTTTTATTGCAGCACTTGAAGACATATTAAGTGAGGCTTGAGCCTCATTACAAGCTTTTGATATGGCATGAGCTGCATGGATCAGTGGGTTGATAAACTCACTTAGTTTTGCGTGGGATTCCATAACTTTTTTAGTATTCTCAGCATTTTGCTCACTAGTTTTTGAGATATTTTCCCCAGTTATTTGAATCTGCTGCTGTAGGATCTTAAAGGATTGTCCGAGTTCGTGAGCTGGTTTCCTGATTGCATCACTCATTTCAAACGCACTTTTCTGCAGAGATATGTGTATATCTTTTGCAGAATCCTTAAAGGTTTGTTGCACGCTCTCATTAGTTAAATGAAAGTTAGATTGAAACTGGTGAGAGAGTTCGTGTAGATTTTTCTTAAACATTTTAGTGCTTGCTTCTACCGAATCCAAAAGATACTTTCCAGATGAATTCAGAGCATCTTTTGTTTCCCTTAGACCTTCGTGAATTTTTTGGAATGCTGTCGCAATATACTTTATTTCTTTGCCAGAGGATTCGGTAAGGGTGTCGTGGAACTCCTTAGCAATTTGTTTTAATACCTTTTCATTAGCATCCGCTCGATCTTGATATATTATTTTTAAACTTTGGACAATTTTTTCGAGATTGATATTTTGCTGATGGTTTTGGCTTAGCTGCTTATTTGTTAATTGCTCTATGCTTATCGTTTGGATTAGCCCGCCAAAGGTATGATTGAGCTTAGCTATTAGATCCACCATTCCTGCCATTCGATTACGTTCGATGCGAGAAAATACAATTGATGTAAAAATACCGACGATAGAGGTCCAAAATGCTAATGATGCTCCACTTAGTAATTGAGCAAGACCGTGCTGTATTTCATGCATTGCTCCTCCAGCAAGGCCATGCCTAGCTAGGTAAATGCCACATGAAAGGCCGCAAAAAGTTCCTAAAATGCCCATGCCGCTTAAGTGATTAGGAATTGCTGCATAAAGTTTTTGGTCGATGCTTGGGTAGATGATTGTTTGTGGGCAAAAGAACTCAGAGCTGTCTCGGGTTGCTCTAATTGCTTTGTATTGTGCTGCCTTCGAGACATTTCCACTTTCTTTGTTTTGTTCGGCAAATATTTTTAATAGTGAATGTTGGTAAGCTTGCCACGGTGTAGTGAGGGTACTAGATTGAATGAACCTTCCATGCACGGTATTGAAGTTTTCTATCATTTCTCCAGTATTTTTAAATGAGGCTAATACCTTTAGCACGTCTCTGAGATGGGACTTTATTTTTGAGCTTTTCCAATAAAGATTGGTCAACCATTTTAGCGCATAAAGTCCAATGAATCCGCACCATATCCAAACAAAGCTAGGAGATATGATAAATTCAGCAAAGCCACCAAGCTTAGATACCATATTTGAGGGCAGTGGCATAACACACCCCTTTCAATTTTTATTGCATGTTTAGTTCTACTAATTAGCTTAGGCGATTTTAGGCAAATGTATTTGGGAAAGAATTTCCTATGAAAATCCGTACTATATCAAGGAGGAAACAATAACTGTTGCTTGATTGCTTTGCTAGGCGAGTAAGTTTTTATAATATAGTTATTACAGTATGTTATGCATATTTTTAGAGGCTTTTGCCTTAATCGCGGACTAGGTAAAATAGTTTTCTATAGACAACTGGAATGGTCCGCTTTACACATATCTACCGAGGTAAATGCATCCTTCAAAGTAGGTAGAAGTTTATCTCTTTATGAGCCAGCTTGGTGAAATTGGTAGACACGTTGGATTCAAAATCCAATGCTCGCAAGGGCGTCCCGGTTCAAGTCCGGGAGCTGGTACCACTCTCAAAATCATTGCATAAAATTAGAAATTACCTGTAAAAAATTATGCAAAATAACGAAATATCGTTAGATATATTCATCTACCAATTTTGTAACATACTAAAATAATGAATAATTATTTCTTCTTCTTCCCAAATCCCTAGAGCTGTTTTCAAAGGTTTGACAACCTTTGGCCGAACAATTATCAAAGAAGCCACCTATTTTGAATTCGGTTTACTTAGATATGGCAGTTACCCAAGACGGAATAACAAGAAACAGAACTATTTCAGGCATGAGCATACCCAGCCTGGCCCACCACTTGTGGTCTGTTCAGTCTGGTTTGTCCTCAGGGGACAGAAGAAGCAGGTCCATGTATCATAAAACTTCTCGGTGAAGGTAAGTTCAGAACTCCTAGGAAGCTCTGCTTTTGGCTTGGCGGGAAGAATTCTGACTTTATCACCCATGAACTCAACATGTGGAAGGAAAGGGTGAATCAGACCACAGAAAGACCTGATGCTTACTTGCCTGACTTCTTCCTAAGGCACCAAGCAGAATTCATTAAATGGTGTCATAAGACTGCTCGGCAATCCACAGTCCAATCATATCTGGCACTGCTTGCTCAGCATGTTTTTCCATTCTTTACCATCAGAATGAGGGAAAACGATGTCAAGAAATGGAGTAGGCTCATTCCAGATTTCAATCGTTTCATTGAAGCTAAGATGAAGACAGCTCGCTCAAGGAATACAACTAGAACTGCACTTAGAAGGTATCTTAAGTTTCTAATTTACAGAGGGGTACTTACCGAATATCCAACTATCCTCAATGAGCCTGAGAATTCAAAGAATCAGGAAAAGATACTTCCTGGTGACAAGCTTCCTGATTGGAGTAAGATTAATAGCTGGATTTCAACCCTACTAAGAGGAAGGTCAAGATGGGTAATAACTCTTTGTGCCGCATTTGGAATTAGGGTTTCTGAAGCTCTGGCTGTGCAACCAAGGGGACTTGGTTGGAAAGAAGCAAATTGAACAGTATCTAGAGACCAATCCTCTCATTAAGTCCATAAAGGAAACAGATTTACCAAAGCTGTTCTTGCATGTTGAAATTGCTAAAAAGGCTAAGATATCAAATCTAGCTATTTTAAGGTCGATAGGTGGCGAATCAGATGATCCAAAAACCGGGCCTTATATTGCTTGTTGCACATCTGGAGAGTTAGCAAAATTTTTGGTTGGGATGGTCAAATTGAAGGAATATCAGAATGACGAAGTTACCTATGACCAAGTTGCAAAATTTCTTGAGTCCCAATCAAATCTTGACTCCAACTATCCCTTCAACCTTTATAGTCTTCATGATTTTAGAAGGCTTCATATCACAATCCAAACTTTCGAATTTAACGACTTCTTTAAAGTCTCCCAGGTACATGGTCATAAGGATATCACTACCACTCAGAGATATTATCAGTGGGAGATGATCGTAGGCGACGAGCTAATACTGGTGATGACTTGGAAGTAATTTAATAGTATTAGGCGTGTAAAAAAAGGTTTAATTATGCTGCCTCCCTGGGCAGCCCTCGGACCACACTATATGGTGAGTATATGTCTTAAGGCTGGTTATCAAGTTGATTAATTAATTTATAGAGTGCGTTACCCAAAAATTATTGAAAGGTTAACTTTCATCATACTAAGCAGTCATCTCATTAAGAACTAATTTGTAAATACTCATGAACACAAGAACTTACTTATATTAATGACTCGTATTCTTGCTCTACGTTTGCAATAACCTCGCAATCGCACCATGCTCCATTGCTATTGAGCCAAGGTTCAATGTTTTCGAAATTAATTTTTTTATCAGAACAGAACTCCTTGACTATTTTAAAAGAGTGACTACAACCGAACTCGGGTAGCTTATCATTTAAGAAGTCGAAAAAACTTTTCGCATCTTCTGGTGCGAAAGGCAGAGTTGCAATTAAATCACTCTTCTTCTTTTCGCGAAGTTTTCTTAGAGTTTCTTTTCTATTTTTCTTTTCATTTTTTATCATTTGCTAATCCTACATACATTATTAGGCAAAGGACTGACTTGGCTCTTTAAAATCTTCCTGGTCATTTAGGATGATATCAAAGCTTTTTTGCAAATAATCAATGATTCCCTGAAAAACAGAATTATGATTATTTAACAAAAATTTTTATGTCATCAATCGTATCTTCTATTTGCTCATTTAATTCTTCCCTGTTTGAAATTGCTTCAAAGGCATCAAAAACTTCCTTCTTGTCAATTGAGCCATGGATTCTAGCAATATGCCCTATAGATATGATAGCTGTAGATGCAATCGATTTATCTTCATGGTTCAAAAATCTTAGACATTCATTTTGTGCCCATCTCCAATCAGACTCATGAAGTGAAATACTAATTAATGCACTTCTTACATTGTCTGAATCCCCTGTAGATAATAATCCCAAAGCTTGTTTTTTAGTTATCTTCTTTGGATTTTCATATATAAGCTTGCTCACTTAATTTTGCCCCTTGGTGTTACCTTGCCTGATTTTATTAATGCATTTTTCATTCTCTGATTTAGTTGATCCCAACTTCTTGTATGCCCATGAAATTTTCCTGATGTGTGCTCATCGAAAACTGAGAACTCTCCGTTTTCTTTATCAACACTAACCCTTCTGGAAGAATTACCTTCCATTTCGACAGAGTTGTCTAGGGCTTTTTGAGGGTTTGTAGGCTCAGGATTCGCACAACCTCCCTTTCCTTGGCTTACATTTTTTCTATGTTTAGGATTTTCCTCAAACACTCTAGACGTGTCATCATTATCATCGGTTTTATTCATCATTGTGAGGCCCACGCTACCTACAGTAGCTGTATATTGGGCCCCAGCAGCTAGCTTTGTCATCCAGCCCCTTGCAATTACTCCAGGGGCTACTGCAGCAGGATTTGCAGCTACACCAGCTATTGCAATATCACAGTTATGAACCAGGACTCTGTCAGTGCCGACAAAGTAATTATGGTCGTGATCCTCTTCAGCATCCACTTTGAGATCATAGACCGTAGTAGACCCCTCAAAATCTTCTAGTTGCTCAATACTCTTGATATTTACTACTTCGCCACCTTCAGATAATAATTGATCTCCAATTTGTAGGTCCTCCGCTGGTACCCAGCCTTCATTAACCACATAAAACTTATGCTCAAACGTTGTTTTTATTTCGCCTTTTTTCAAGCCTATAGCTAAAAGATGGTCCTCAATTGGTACTTCTGACTTTGCTAGGACTTCCCTTGGATGGCATAGCTTGCTTCCGTCTTCTATCGAACAAGAAACTACAGAATCACCAACCTGAACGTCCTTAATAGGAATTAACTCTGTGCTTTTTTCTTTGCTTACGGTTACGAGTGTATCCCCTGTAAAACAGGTTTCCGCGTAGCTACCCCGTTCACTGAGCTTTGGGCGCTGATGAATATTTTGATGGTTTTGAATATAGTGGATGGAGTTATTAGATGCATTTACTCCACCACTTGAGTGGCTTCTGCTTCCGCTTCTGTTTACCCTGCTAATGGCTGAGCCTTCTGCTTTACTTCTTTTTGAACCATCTGCGTTATGAGAATGACTCATACCAGCAGCTTTATCCCTATTGCTCTTGCTGCTTAAGTGATTCATTGTGCCACCAAGATCGGTAGCAGAGGCTTTAGAGGAAGCTAAAATAAGAGATAACGATATTAATATGCGATTGAATTTTTTCATTGAAGGTGCTCCTAATCTGCGTCAGTAAACATAAATCTTTGATTGTTTTTCCAGTTCTGTGGATAAACAAGAACGGGAGCCCAGTTGCTTTGACTCTCTGCTGACACATCCATTACAAACTCAGAGTGCTTAGATTTAATATAGTAATATCCTTCTCCTGCACTTTCCAATGCCACGGAAGCAGCGCCATACTGCATTGATGCGATAAGTTACATCTTCAATATAATCTGTAAGCGGTCAATATAAAAGAGTTTTGGTGATTTGCAATTTGATAGTCTTCCGTGCCCCACTTCTTCCCGATTGATTGTAGATTTAACAAAATAACTTTAATTTCGAGAAACAAACAAATAGAAAAACATAAGAAAAAAGTAAAAGTTTTGCATAATAATTTTCTTCTCAGGGGGGTCTAAATATCTAAAAATTGAAAATAGTTTTATTTACTTTGATCCTCCTTATTACAAGAAAGCTGACCTATTATATAATAAGTTTTTCTCCAATTGTGACCATCTTAAACTAAAGGAAATATTGGCTAAATCAACGATCCATTTTTAATGAGTTACGATGACCATCCGCAAATAAGACATCTATATAACGATAAAGGGTTTTATATCAATACAATCGATTTTGTTTATACATTGATCAAAAAAATCAATTGCAAAGAGCTGATTATATCCAAATTTAAGAAGAAAGCTGTTCAAGAAAGTTAGACCTTTATTGTTTTTTTCTCCCGTATCTTAATTCCTATTTAAAACCTATCTAGTTGAAAAAATCTATTAAGATTTTTCAAATTTAACTTGATAAAACGTCAAAAAAACCTCTTGATTTTCTTCGTCAAAAAAGTCTTTAACAATGAATTTTAAATTAGGATATTCGTTTTTTAGCTTTGTATGCCAGGATGAAGCTAGAGATTTTGCGATTCGTTTAGATATTTCAATAGTATTATCTTCACCTTCTTGTTGTGTCCCAGTAAAAAATCCGTCTACATTTAGTAAATTAGCCCAATACTCAACATCTTTGCCTCCTTTAATTAACTTTTCTAATTTTTCTGATGAATTAGGATCTTTTAAAAATACGAATCCATTAGATAGGATGAATTCAGGCCAAAAAAGTCTCATGAAAGCATAAAAAAGGTCTGGGGATAGCTGTTTGCTAGAAAATATACTTTGAATATAGTCGTTAAAAGAAAAATCATTATTTTCATTGGACCAATTGTTGAAATCATCTAAAAAAATATTTTCGTCCATAGCCTTTTATTTCCCTTCACTTGGTTTTTCATTAGGTTTAGGGGCTCTATATTTTGGTTTTCCTGTAAAAGTCTGCCCAGTTTTGCTATTTTTGTTTATTTCATTATATTTAATATTTGGTCTTGGTACAGGCCCATGATCTTTCCCACTACCTCTATACTGCTTGTATGTAGTGCCTGATTGGAAACACACCGCCGCCTTTGTATGTAAGGCTTAGAGCACTATAATCTTTAGCGAATTTCCCCAGTTTCTCTAAAAAGGCTATAATTGTCGGAAAATCAAAAGATCTTGGGGGTGCCCATGCGC
>JBGCDR010000151.1:0-5263 GCA_045105515.1 Oligoflexales bacterium | reverse complement strand
CATACCTTTGCTCATAAGTGAGATTGGCAGACATAAATACCCCTTTCTTGCAAGCAGATTAGCCTCATAGACTAAACTAAATCCGCCTTCCGAAGCGATGGAATTTTTTCTTCTGCACTTAATCTAGCAATCCGCCAATTAAGCCAGATTGGATACCTCCACTTAATGCCATGGCTTTTTCACAATTAAATTCTGGCTCCACAAGTATTTCTTGGAGCTGAGCGTATCGCATCTTTATTGAATGAATAAGCAACAAATCATCCGAGGCATTGATACACAATACAGAACGCTCTGACTTTTGCTTTTTGTATTTGTCTTCCATTTCCTGGACGGTGCCATTATTTACAAGTAAAGGGCCAGCTTGAACCGCAAATTTACATTTGGGTTCTATTGTAGCGGGGATAATACTCAGTTTTTTATCATTAATACAAAAGATCTGATCGAAAAACTTTGCCTTTAAATTGGGCTCTGATTTTTGCTTAGAATTAACCAGTAACATACCTATGGGAATTGGAAATTCCATATGGGATGAAAATCCTCCATTTAATACTGCCATAGATTTTGGTTTTCTTTCATAAATCGCCTTCAATGTATAGGGACTGTTTGGACTATTACTTCCTTTTTTTGCATAATCTCTTAGATCTATTATTTCGGCAACAAAATTTTGTTTTACAAACTTAATAGCATCTAAAATAAGCGCTTCTTTAGTCTCATGCCGAAGATGAAAAGAGTTTTTTGACAGTTTCTTCCACTCAGCAGCAAAAGATTTAGTATGAGAGATTACTACTAAAGTTAAGACAAATAAAGCCAAGTTAGCTGTTCTCATTCTACTTAATCCTTTTTGGAGGTACATCTTTTACCAAAACGATAATATCTACTATGTATTCGAATTCATTAGCACCCTCATTAATATAAGGTGTGATTCCTATATTGTGAGTGTTATTTTTTGATTCATCCATATGATTCCATGATAATTCATCGGACAAATTTTTCGAATTTATTTTCCCATTGTTGGCACCTACTGTTTCAAGAACAACTCCATCAGCACTAATTTGAACTCCAGAATTTGTCCCGTCACCAAATAATACTGCTGAAGATACCTTAACGAAAACTGCCTGCTGTTCTTCAGCATAAAATGGAAAGGTAATCTTTTTAGGTCTTTGATTTTTCCCTATAATATTCGAATTAAAAGTAAATGACTTAGCATATGCAGAATCAATATGGTTGAAATACTCTGGAATGGTCTGATCTAATTTATCTGAAATAAATGATTTATGGATCGAATGAATATAATTATTAAATAGATTGGTATATGGCCCTGATGGGTAATAAAATGCATACAAAAATGGGAAGGATAATAAGAATATGCTCAATGACAACACTGCCGTAAAGTTTATCGGTACTCTCCAATTCCATTTAAAAACTGGAACTTCGATAACCCTTGGTTTGTCTTGTTTTTTTTGGTCCAACTGATCCAATAGATAGGTAGTCTCATGGAGAATATTAACGACCTCATTGCCAATTTGCAGTAAATCATCATAGGGATTTTCATTCGAAACCTTTTTATTTAGGGTTCGAATATTGTCTTCTAGATCATTTATTTTTAGATCCAAAAATTTGGAGCCATTAGTTTCAATTTGTTTTCTAAGTGATCTAGCCATGAAAATATCAAAGGTGGTTAATCATGCTAGTTATATCGAACTAGGAGTTTTTAATTTAAGTTAGAAAAATAGGAATTTTTTACCTAGTTCACCTTAAGCTAATCTAAAGCCACATTGGGACAGAGTTCATACAGTATTTGTGATAACAAGAGAATAATTTACAGTCTTTTAAAAGTAACCAAACTATCTTCAACTGTTTCTGCCAAGGGTTCAGAGGATTCGGAGGCTTCTGAGGGATCTGTGTCGTCCTGGACTTTAGGAATCGGTGGAGTTGGTGGGGTGATACTATTAACACGTTCATACCCATACTTAGATGCAATATCATCGAAACCAAACTCAACCGAACTCAAAACCGACTGTTTGATCTTGATAATTTCCACGCCACTTTTGGCATATTCTTCGAATTCAACAACGCTATTGACTATATATTCTTTTTTACTCATGGAACAACTCCAGATATACAGTGTCGGTACAATTTTATCACAGATTTATAGTAATCGATGCGTCTTTATAAAAGATCCCAAGAATAATAGGATCTTCAGTAATTATAAGTTGATTTGCAATTTTTACCCCCTAAAATTTTTTCTGTTATTTGTCGATATAGTAAGAAACAGAAAAACAAAGTCAAATCTAAATTCTTAAAAAATGATATTTAGGGAGATTTAATATGCTTAACTGTAGGAGTTCAAGGGGATCGATAATCCATCGGTCTCTTTTTCTTTTATGTAGTTCATACATGTTAATTTTCCTAGCACATTGCAAGGCTTCCAACAAAAGTTCACGTAATAGCCCCTCTCCAGCCAAAAAGGCGGAAGATAGGCAAAATGAAAACAATGGGGAGAACAAAGAGAATGAGAATCAGGGGAAGACTGGAGATACTGACAATAAACCATCTGAATCTAGTTCAACCTGCGAGCTTAATTCCTGGCTTAGCACTGAGAACGATCCAGGAGGTAATTGGTGGAGTGGACCACTTTCTCTAGAGTACAGACTTTCTCCTCAGCAGCCAGTCCCATTCTCAAATGGAAATTCTCGTAAATCCAGACACAGGATTTCAAACGATACATGGCTTTGGTTGGTCGCTTGAAGAGTCTACTATCTTTAATTTAAGGCGCATGTCCACTGAGAAGCGAGAAGAAGTCCTAAGACGATTACTTGATCCTAAGCTAGAAAATGGCATCGGCTTCAATCTCATGCGTATTACCTTAGGAACTTCAGATTTTACAGCACGTGAGTTTTATACTTATAATGACAAACCTAAGGGGCAGACCGATCTAAACCTTGACAACTTTTCCATTCAAAAAGATATAGACTATGGGATCATCGATGTTTTAAAACAAGCTATCCAAATCAACCCCGATCTGAGGCTGATTGCAGCCCCCTGGAGTCCACCTGCATGGATGAAGGACAACGATGAGTTAACTGGTGGGGGTAATTTTTTGACTCAATACATAGCTATTTATGCCACCTATTTGCGTAAAGCAGTGCAAGCCTACGCCGAGCTTGGAATCCCAATTTATGCAATGTCGATGCAAAATGAACCTAATCTTCCTACAGAATACCCAAGTTGTATTATGAGTGCTGAGCAACAACGCCAACTTGCAGTAGCTTTGCGAAACGAACTCGATGAAAATAGTCTCAATACAAAGCTTTTAGTGTGGGACTTTAATGTTGAGATTCCAGATGACCTTTCATTTAATTATATTTCTACTATCTATAAGCATACTGCAGCGTTTGACTCGGTCATTGGTGCAGCTTACCACGGATACTGGGGTGATCCGAGTGGTATGTCGAGACTGCATGACAGCTTCCCCAACAAAGAGATTTGGTTCACTGAAAAGAGCCTCTGGGGAGTCAAAGGCATGGAAGAGTTAGCAAGCTATTTACGCAATTGGAGCACTAGCTACATAGGCTGGGTAACCATGTTAGATAGCAATATTCAACCGGAGAAATGGAGTGGAACGCCTGGTCCTAGCTTGCTCATTCAAGATGCAAATGCCCCAGACAACTATTGGGTCACTGGAGAATTTTTTATGCTTGGGCAATATTCACGTTTTGTGAAACGCGGGAGTAAACGTATAGACAGTAGCGGCGGCATTCCAAATACCCTTACACATATTGCGTTTAGTAATCCAGATACTCAGACTGCGTTGGTAGTCATGAACCAATCTGCCGAGTCCCAAAACTTTATCATCAAATCATCACACACCAACTGCATTGCCTCCGTCATGGTTCCAGGCAAAGGGATGGGCACCTACACTTGGCCGAGTACAGGGTGTCCTGTCTGCTCGCCAGGAGGCAATGATGACTCGAATAATGATGATGAAGGAAGAGTTCCATACGCTGTCCATACCCTTCCTGGCAAAATCGAAGCTGAAGCGTTTGACATAGGCACAGCCATAGATCCAGCTTACCTTGATAAGGATCCAGAAAACCGGGGTTCAGAGTATAGCACTGTGATTCGTCCCAATGAAGGGGTTGATATTGACCGAAGCACAGACATAGGCGGTGCTTACCATGTAGGCTGGGTCGAAGAAGGTGAGTGGTTGCTCTATACCCTCGACTCGGTGCCTCCAGGCAACTATCTACTACAACTTCGACTCTCTAGCCTAGCCGGGGGCGGAACAATTCGCATATCCCTTGAAGATAAGGTTCTTGGAGAGCTTAATGTTCCATCAACAGGAGACTGGAAAAATTTTCAGACAATCTCAAGCAGCGTAGTCATTCGTGAAAATCCAGGAAAAAATTTACGTGTGGAGTTTACGAAAGGTGAAGTGAATCTAAACTGGCTTGAATTTACTAGGCAGTGATAAGACCTCGTCATTTCGACTGAGTTTTGGCGAATGGAGAAATCCCCTTAATAAAAACCTGGTCATTTCGACTGAGCTTTGGCGAATGGAGAAATCCGACTATTTCACAGATAAAGCGACAAGAACTAGATCGGAACGATCTTTTTCATTTCCTTTTTCTTTATTCGATTCCAATAGTTTTTCAATCTATTAGGTGATCGACCTGGTAGGTGCTTTGCCAGCTCTGTCCAACGGTTTCCATGGGTTAATACAAAATTGCTAATAAATTCCCTCTCTTCTTCATCAAAATCTGATTTATCGAGACGGGGATCTAAATGTTCATAATATCTTTCTCGAATCGACTTTGAAGTTCTTTCAGGAAAGTACTTCTTTTGGATCTGTGCCCATCTTATTTCACCAGTGTGTAACAAATGATACTCAGCTCTGTCTGCTAAAAGTTTATCTTCTTCTTTAGTCAAATTTCCAAATTTTGTTCGAACACCTTTAGATTTAGAGGTTTTATTTTTCAGGCAAGCTTCATCATTATAATTGAATTCGGGACTTTGATTTCCTAAGCCAAATTTGCCATTTCCCTCGCAAGAAGTCGCATAATAGTCGAAAAAATTTTCATCATATTTAACTTCCTCATTGCTATCTTCCTCCTGATTTTGGTTGGCGGATTGCTAGATTAAGTGCAGAAGAAAAAATTCCATCGCTTCGGAAGGCGGATTTAGTTTAGTCTATGAGGCTAATCTGCTTGCAAGAAAGGGGTATTTATGTCTGCCAATCTCACTTATGAGCAAAGGTATGAGA
>JBGCDR010000150.1:0-6178 GCA_045105515.1 Oligoflexales bacterium | reverse complement strand
CGCAGCTTCTTCAAAGTTAAGAGTCAGAATTGATAAGCTTCGTGATGAAATAGGTTACGCAGCAGCAGGTCTTTGGAACTATAAAATAACATAAATTAAGCTACCAAAGGGTTTTATCAATTGTTAGACAACTCTATTAACAAAAGGTTAATAGACTTCATAATATACTCCCTAGTTTAGAATTTTACTTAAGAAGGACATTCCTCCTTGCTTATTTTGCGGTTTTTTAAAATACCAATTTGGCAATGACACAGGCTCTTGAACAACGATCCATGCTTCCTGACCTGAACCAATATTGATAGTCGGTAATAATCTTTCTGCGTGCTTCAAATACCAATTGGTAATGGTGGTAGCAGCATTGCTTGCCCCGTTGGCTGCTACATAACGACCTTCAGAACCTGTGATTGATGTGGATGAACCACCGTTCTGGCTAGTTACAGAGGAGGTTTGTGCTTGGCTGATTGCTTTACCAATGCCATCTACCACAGATGAAAGAAAAGCCATGCTAGCCACTCTATCTTGTTTACTATTCACCTCCCCCATCACTGCAAATGAATTGTCTTTGCCATCAGCTACAAAACCACTTAGCTTCCTCTCAAAGGCTTTACCTGAGCGAGAAACGCAAGATATTTTGGTAGCCTGCATCTCTACCCGCTCAATTGATAAATTCCCAGTAGACTTAGCGATAAGAAAGCAACCGGAAAGATCAACTTTGCTTTTATTAGGGCCAATAAAGGCATAATCAGCTTGCAAAAGTACCGGCAAAGCCTTTCCTTCGGGAGCTTCTATACCAGTTAGAAGCCTTGCTTTTACAAAGGAACCTGATGGTATTTGGACAGTATGGTTTTCTTCCTTGCTATTACTTTTTACAGGGAAGGAAATTGTTGCTGGCCCAGTTTTATTCTTTGTAATGTGCTTCCTGCGTTTTATATCTGGATTTGAAAGATCCTGTACTTCAGGTCCAGTTTGAACGATGCTACTGGCAAAGTCTCTTGGAGGTTTTTGAAATTGAGGGGATGAAAGTGGTGGCAAATGTTCCTGCCTTGAGCTTGTTGGTATATTCGATTCTCCTTCTTTCTCAATGGCCTCTTGATTTAAGTCTTCCTTGGCTAACGACTGTTCATAGTTGGCAAGTTGCTTAGCAAGATCCTCAAGTTTAGATTCCAAAGACTCGACTTTGTCGGTGTAAATCTTATCTTTGCGCTTATAAATTTCATTATTCCTTGAAATTACCCTACCTGCCTCAAAGTTCTGAGCTTGATTTTCATAGGTAATTATCTTGGTGTCTTGATGTTTGCTAAAAATGTAGGTTCCCAAAATTAGAAATAAAGCGGCAATAAACAGAAAAACTCCTGGTTTTTCCCGAATCTTTTTAAATTTCTGGATCAATGACCTATTTAAATTCTTCATTGTTCCCCCTTAAATTACTTTTGCTTAATTGGCGCAATAGGAAGTGTGATGGCATAGTAGACAGAGCTTGGTTTAGTTACAACTCTTAAGAATGTTTCATTTTTGTTCTTCTCAGAGTATAGAATGCTTGAATCAACCTGGGATAATAAAGCTACATTAGGTCTTCCAAAAGTTAGACTTTTTACATCCAGTGCAAAGGCATCATCTTTATTTTTGCTAACAATTTTGAAAAGGTAGCCATGGAACTTTGGCCCTGTGTAGACTTTAATGAGTTTGGTGGTCACACCATCAATACCGGATCTGACTACTTGATTTAATGTCCTAGTTTTGTAACCAACAACCGTATCTGATCGGACCATGGCTTTCATTAATTCCAGCTCAGAAACATTATTACCTCTGTTTGACCTCGTTAGCGGATCGATTTGCAGGCTTTTCGCTTTGAAAGCATAAAAGGTATTAGTCGATTCATGGAGTTTAGAATGAACGGTGCTGAGCCTAATATTTACTACAACATCATTAGCTAAAATAAAAGTCACATTGCCTGTAGCATTTTTGCTTCTGGGTTCAATGGAAAGCAAATGATAGTCAGGACTATCAGGGTTTGCTGGTTTTATATCAAACATTCTAGCCTGAGTAATTGTTTTCACTTCCTCATCAAAGCGAATTAAGGTAGCTAGGCCGTGAGATAAGCTAATATTCTCTCGTTCTGATCCATAAAAGATAGTTTTGGCATGGGCATTTGCGGCCATCAATGCAACAATGGCTAAAATAATTAAATTTTTCATCATTACTCCTTAATATCTGGTTTTGAAAAAGACTTACGAGTGTTGAACTTGTCTAATTTTGACCAAGAAAGATCAATGATTTGTAAGTACCAACGTTTTGCTCTATCTGGGGGAACTAGCTTAAGAGTCATTTCTACAACCTGATCCTCATGACCAAGGGATTGATTCGAGGCATAAAAGTTTGCACGCACAAAAGCGGTAACAAAATAGTAGCCATCGGAATTTGAAATGATCTTTTTGCTTTTTATCTTAAATAACTGTGCTAAATCCTCCTGTTTAATCTGCTGAATCCATTCCCCAGAGTCTGCGTTAAATTGGATCTTAAGCTCAGGGCTCATAAATCGCTTAAGAGATTTATATTGGTCTGAAATATTGCTGGCATTGATATTGCCAAGGGTGCTTAGAAAATCACTCACTGCGTCATTAACATAAGAATCCGGTACGGATTGTGGTGTTGCAGTCGTAAAGTCAAGTACTCCTGGGGCCAGAATATATTCTTTGGTGCGCAATTGCTTATACAGAGAAGAAATTTCTAGCCTTGAAATGGTAAACTGGCCTATCATTAGCGCACAAAGAATAACGACCAAGTAACTTAGTATTTGTTTCTCTTTCAATAGTGCCGCACGATACGAAATATATTTTGGTAGGTTTTTAAGCTCGAGGTTTGTATTACTTATTTCTGTAGTACTAGTTTCATGTTTTTTGAATTTCTTGTCTTTAGGTCCAATCATATACGCTCCTAGTCTGAGTATTTCTTTCTTCCTTTTGGGTTGATTAAGCCTGGTAGGTTCATTCCAAACTGTTTATAGGGATAGTGAAAATAGATGCCTCTCTTATTTCGTCGCCTGATATAAGGCCCAAGTCCAAGGGTAAAAAATAGAGAGGCAAGCATAAGCTGCCAAGAATAGATAATAATTCCAAAAATCAGCAAGGCTACTAGTGCTGCGAAAACTTCTCCAAGCTCAAAATAGTCAAAAACTGTGATGGGCTTATCTATGGTCTGGCAAACTTTTTTAGAATGGTTTTGACGAAGAAAATCATATTTATGCATTTTTTTCCTTAATCACCAATGTTGTTGAAGATTGAGCCCCCTCCTCCGTCTGACATATCAAAGATATTTTTCACCCACATTGGGACGGTACCCATAATAATTGCTCCAAGGATGCAAACTATAGCCATGGCAAAGCGTTGTTCTTTTAGATTCCATCCCGCTCCCAGAATGGAAATACCAGCTAAAATCCTCGCCCCAAATTTAAATAAGAAACTATCGACGATATGTAATAAAGTACCAGCTGCTGTAAGCTTATCCATGCTATCTGAGCCTGGTATGGTACCATCTCCTAGTGCCATTGAAAAATCAATAGAATAGACTAAAAAAAGAGTCATGAGGTAAAGCAATGTTATTCTTCTTGAAGTTAATAATTGTGAAACTCTGTTCATAAGGACTCCTATTTTGTGGATAAAATATTCATAATATTTTGGCTCGTTTGGTAGCCATTAATACGATAAATGAGTTGATTTTTGGTGTCAGCTACAAATAAGAGTGGCCAGGAATCAATTTTTTTATCAAGTAATTCATCTTTTGAAGCTTGCCTCACTAGAAAAGGAATCGCAAAACTAGGCTTCTTATCATCAATCTGTCTTACTTCGATAAAATATCCCATTTTTTGCAGCTCTTGTACTGTGGACAGCATTCGTTCGCAATGTGGACAACTAGAATCAAAATATAAGCGAAATCTAAATCTCCTTATGTCAACGTTTGGAGCTTTTAAATTAGCTAATTTATTTTCAATTAACTCTTTCTCCTCTTTATTTACTTCATTAGATTTTTTTGCCAAATAGCTGAGCATATGATCATGTAGCCTAGACATTAGTAGGTTTTTTTTCTCGATAATGGCAAACCAGCGTTTAATGTTCTGCTCACTAGGGTCGCGAGCAAGTTCCATAAATGGTTTAGGTGGTTTATGATTACCTTCTTCGAAAAATTCATCATTTTTGGGGTCTTCGTGTTTCTTCCAGTTAAACTTCTCTTTCTTCTCATTTGAGGGTTTAGGCTTTTGGTGAGGCGTTGGTGAAGGTTTTAAGTTCCAGTAGTCGATAGCATCGTTAAAGTAGTCAAACCCAAGAGCATACGAAGGTGTAAAAGTCAGAATAAACAGCATGATTATCAGCATAGCTTATCTCCTTATGAAAAATACTTAACTTCCTCGGCATCAATAATTCCTTTCTTGGCAAGGTTTTCACATTCTTTTTTTAGGGTAGTAGGCAAGTCATTTTGTGAAAGATGGGTATTTTCTAAATATTCTATAATGGCAATGCGTCCCGTTATGCCATTATTGCAGTTTTCACACCCTTCTTTATAGGTATGAAATAAACCGTTTTGACCCTTAATTCTGCATTGTGGACAGATTCGTTTAACAAGACGTTGAGCAACTGAAAGCCTAAGATTATTCTTTACAGTAAATTCGTCCAAACCAAGATTAAGTAAACGATCTACCACTTCCCTAGCGCCATTGGCATGCACTGTTGAAAGCACCAAATGTCCGGTTGAGGCAAGTTTCATGCTCAAATCAGCGGTCTGTGGGTCCCTGATTTCTCCCAATAAAATAACATCAGGATCTTGTCGCATAAGAGCTTTTTGAAAATCATGAAAATCTTTATCAGTGCTTATATTTGATTGGGTTATCCTTTCAAGTTTTTTCTCCACGGGATTTTCCAAGGTTGAGATGTTTTTTCCCTGTCGATCCATTTCTTCTAGCAATGCATATAAGGTGGTAGTTTTTCCGCTGCCTGTTGGGCCTGAGATCACTATTAAGCCATCTTTTTTCTCAATATTATGCCTGAGTACTTGGATGTTTGCTTTGCTCAGGCCAATATCACTAAGGCTTAGCTTCTGGTTCTGGTTCTGGTATTGAATTCTGAGTACGATTTTTCCTCCTCCGTTTGAAGTAGGTATTGAGTTAACCCTAACGTCTATGCCAAATGATTTAAAACTTGCCCGAGAATCTTGGGGCTTTGAAGCTACCGCTAGATCGAGGTTCAAAATCCATTTGAGCTTGTTCGTGATGGGTTCTATATGCTCAGGAAAAAAAGACTTCCAATCTTGTAAAACTCCATGAATCCGAAAGCGGATCAAAAATCTATCTTCAAAGGGCTCAAAATGAACATCACTGGCCTTTGAGTCGCATGCTTCTGCCAAGCAATGTCTAATTAGCTGGGAATAAGGATTCTTTTCGATAATCTTTTGATCACAGCTAATATCTCCCGCTATAAAAATCTCTGATTTTTGTTCTTTAGTTTTTTTTGACTCGCCCAGCAGTAAATTAAATGTCGCTCTATTCACAGTGTATAAGGTGATTTGTTTTTGCGTATTCCTTTCAAGAGATTGAATTAGTTTGTCGCTAAAGGTGTCTACCACAAAAATCATTTGGTACTTATCTTCTTTAATCAAGATGGCATTGAAGTTTTCCATGAATCTCTGCTGTACATGAATAGCAATTTTTTTCTTTAATCCTTCCAGCTCCTTAAATGAAAGATCTGACTCTGGTTTTAAAAATTGGATAAGCAAAGCATTTAAAGTTTTTAGTTCAAGGAATCCTAGCTCGACCAACAATCTTCCAATTTTTTTCTTTTTGAATTTCTGAACTTCTAGGGCCGTTTGGATTTGTGTTTCGCTCAACCTTCCCTTCGAGCAAACAAACTCGGCAAACCTCATTTAAACCCCCTACAGGCAACCTGGATGCCTTTTATCCATAAGTGGGGTGTACTACCTCGAATGGCATCGACGGTGCACCGAGAATGCTGCCAGACAGCATAAAGGAACTTCGTGGGTTTACCTGATATCCCAGGGCTGATTCAAATAAGATTTTTTCCAATTTTTCATTAAATAGGTCAGAAAAATTCTAAGCCGCAGTACCAAAAGTGACTAGATAAAAAAAATATAGGAAGAAAAAACTTAAAAAAAATGGCTCACTTTTATTAAA
>JBGCDR010000149.1:0-7644 GCA_045105515.1 Oligoflexales bacterium | reverse complement strand
TTTAATAAAAGTGAGCCATTTTTTTTAAGTTTTTTCTTCCTATATTTTTTTTATCTAGTCACTTTTGGTACTGCGGCTTAGAATTTTTCTGACCTATTTAATGAAAAATTGGAAAAAATCTTATTTGAATCAGCCCTGCATTGCTTGGTGCTTAATAGTTATGAATACAATATTACCAATACTTCTAGAGGAGATATGGTGACTGAATTAGAACATAGTGTAATAATAGCAGCAATTGAGGCACATGATTCCGGGATTACCATTGTTGATTATAATGTGCCTGACATGCCTTTGATATTTGTAAATGAAGGTTTTTGTAGCTTTACAGGATATTCTCGAGAGGAAATAATTGGCAAGAACTGTCGCTTCCTTCAAGGACCTCTAACAGATCAAGATACTGTTCAGAAAATAAAAAAAGCATTGGAACAGGGGAAGAAATTTTGTGGAGAATTGTTGAACTATAGAAAGGACGGAACAACTTTTTGGAATAATCTACGGCTTTCTCTGGTTAATAATAGTCATGGAGTGATAAGCCATTTCGTTGGTATTCAAACAGATATTTCTGATGTTAAAAAAATCCAGATCGAAAAGGATGATCTCTTGAAAAATCTCCAGGCAACTAAACATAGCTTGCTTAGTTTTGGTAAAGATATAGCTCACAATGTTAGAACAACCATAGCACTGGTTAACAGTTTGTCTGAACTAGCAAAAGAAGAAATAGAGGACAAGGTTTCTAAGGAAGTTGAAGGATATTTAGATGATATTTTGAGGATTACAAACAAAGCCATGGATGAAATCAATGAAAAGACCGTGGCCAGTTTGCAGATTTAGTTTTTATGGCTAGTACTTAATAGCCGTAAAGATCAGAAGGCCTAAGATTTTCTTTTCTAAGTTAACGCAAACACCAAAACATAAACAAATGTACTAATGTTATTAGGGAGTTATAATAGCTATTGGATGATAGTTTTTCAGATCAAGATGCTGCAAGTATCCATGATCTACTAAAAGCAGAACTGGGAATAGAATTGGAAAAAGATGAGGATTTAGTATGTTTAGAAGGCTATTCATAAAAAATTCCAAGTCTACATCAGTTGCGAGTATTACGAGTGAGATTTCGGTAATCAGTAATTCAAGTGTCATGACCTCCACTAGCTTAGAGTTTCCTTTGTTTATTAATATGTAAAAAGCCAATTAGGTCATTCAATTATATGAGTATTGTTGTGCCGGCTAATTTAACAAAAACTTGGTTGGCTATTCGTAAAACAAGCTAAGGAACTTGAACACTTTGAGAAATTAGCGCGTGAGTCTTCAGGAATTTATAACATCAGATTGGTTAAGGGACAAAACCCCAACGGGCGTTTTATGATTGTTGAAATATCCCCAAGGTAACTCTGATTTCGATTCTAATGATCTCAGTCAATAATTGAGGTTATTTTTATGTAGAGATTTTAATTTTCTAAAATATTAGTAAGTCAGCAATAACCTGTCTGCTACCACTTCAGATTCCAAGGATTCCCCACTCATTTGAAATCTTCTAAGCATCGACCTTCCGCAGTTGACTAGAACTTCGCTTTCAAATATTCCACCTGGAAAGGAGATATGACATTTTTTGCTACCCGATTTTTTTGATCCATCAATGCTAAGCGCAACTCTTACGCCTTTTCTCTTACAAGACTTAATGGTTTCTATTAATCTCTCTAGAGAAAATTTATGCGCTCCATAGAGAATAGATTGGGTATCGGTATATGGTGGGTCACAATATACTAAATCACCTTTCTTTGCAGTTTTCATGATTGTTTCAAAATCACAATGGACGATCTTAGTTTTCTTAAATCTTTTGTGCCATAACTCGACACGAGTATTGAAAGATTCCGGTGAAATCGGGCTATGCACTCCACATGGAGTAGACATATATCCATCGCTTTGTCTAAACCTAACAACCCCTCCATAACAGGACCGACATAGAAACAAAAGATCAGCTCCATTAGGATTTTTATTATAGCTGGCTTTGATTTTTTCATAACCTACTTTTTTATCCCCTAACATCACTTGCTCCCACCTTTTTGCATACCAATCTTTTAATACTTCTGGATCCTCAGTTAAGGCGTTCCAAATTTCAACTAGTGGTAAAAATATGTCAGACGCTACAGCAGAATTGGGTGATAAAGTAGCAAGCACAGCACCACTACCAATAAATGGTTCATAATAAGTATCAAATTTTTCTGGAAAGTAGCTGATTATCTCGTGAGCAAAACGCTGCTTGTTTCCTACCCATTTCAATAGTTGTGTCTTAAAGGGGGTGATTGCTGAAGTGGCTGATTCAGGTAATAGAGGCTTCTGTAGCATTGTGAAGTCAGTCCTTACTTAAATGAGAGCAAAGAAATCCAATAATTAATATCCTATTCTAATGTTTTTGTCAGTAATGTTGTACTTGGAATTTTGTTCAGGAATTGGCGCTACACCAGAAATATTAACCTAAAAAGTTTAGATTTATCTGTTCAATTGCTCAGTTTGTCCAGGTAATTTAAGGACTAGCCGATCAGCTAAATTCATCCATTCAATTCGTTTTTTAACAAGGTAAACTTGATGTTTGAGAAAGGCGTATTGACTATCAGCCAGCCTTGATTCGGCATCGATCAAGGGCTGCAGCTCTATTTCGCCTTGTTCATAGCGATTTGTTTCCTTTTTCATAATTTCCTTGGCAAGATCCCATTTTTTGGATTGGAGATTCACCATTTTTACCTCACTATTGATTGTCTCTTTCATTTCACTCAATGCTGAAACATATTTTTCTTTTGCAGAGAGTCTTTCGAATAGAATTTTTGTTTGTCCAAGCACTGCCGTTTTTATTAAGGCATTTTTTTGAGTATCCCCTAGTGGGTAGTTAAAACTCATTCCTAGGTAAGCTTCTCCCTTATCTGTCGGTTCGCTACTTAATGTGGATCGCTTGTGTTCATAACCCAGAAAGATAGCTAAGTCTGGCTTATATTGCTCTTTTGCTATATCAATATTGTGTGAGTTGATTTTTTCTAGGATTTTCATAATTGCTAGTTTACGGGTATTGTCTACTATTTGGTAAATTTGATCCTTTTTTAGAATTATCGGTTTAAGATTGATGGATACTTTTTTTGATGGTTTTATGTTTGCTGAGCTTTCTAAAAGAGTTTGGATTTTAGCCGTAAATGCCCGGTATTTCCCCTCCAGATTTAATACGTTTTCTTTCCGCAAAAGTAATTGATACTCTGCTTGCTTGACGTCTAGAGGATGAGCAATGCTTTGGGAAAATCTTGCTTTTATATTGCTAACAATTTTTTTAAATCTTCTTGATTGATCCTTTGAAGCTTGCAAGCTGAGGGAGGCAAGCTGCCAATCGAGGTAGTGAATCATAAAATCTTGAACAATATCTTCGTATGCTTCAATAACTTGAAGACGTGCTTCCTCTTGCTCAAGCTTTACCTGACTTTCTCTGATACTATACTGAGATCCAAAGGAGTTTTTTAAAATACTTTGGTTTAGTTGGGTTTTAAGTATCTCTTCTTTGCGTTCTAAGCTTCCATTTTTGTTAAATTCAATAGAATAGTTGCGCCCAGTTTCTGGACTAGGCTTTTCAAGCTGTGTTCTCAACGATGAAACCTTAGATTCATCTTTTGGATCTATTCCATACTGGCCTCTAATGCTGATATTTGTAGGTGATGACTCTAGTGTAAGGTCCTGTAAAATATCATTTTCTTTTAACTCGTGAAGTATGACTTTAATAGCAGAGTTTTTGGCTCTTGCTTGCTCAATAAACTCTTCTAAGCTAATCGTTTTGCTTAAGGAGGTGTCTGTAAGCCCAAGGATCAAAAAATAAAGTATGTAGATGACCCTACCCAACATTGGTAGTTTCCTTTTTGAAAAAATTTATAAGTTGCTGATACCCACTATAGAGACAGGGTAGGAATACGAGTGTGATAGATGTGGCAAAAACGAGTCCCCACCCCATTGCTAGCATCATCTCTGCCAACATCGAATCATAGCCAGCGATCCCATAGGCCGTTGGAAACAATCCTGCAGCTGTTGTCAGGGTCGTTACAATAATTGGTCTAAGACGCGTTGCCGCAATTTTAGCAATATCCTCGTGGTTCCCATTCTCTTCTAACTTGGAAACCATAATAATAGCATCGTTCACTACAACCCCAATCATTCCTAGAGTGCCAATAACAGCAAAAAAACCGTATTGAGTCATACCATGAGCCCAAAAAGCAAAAATAACCCCGACCAGCCCAAAAGGTACTATACTAGCAATCAAAATCGGAATGCTGAGAGAGCCAAATAGTAGCACCAGAAGTATGTATATCAAACCCATGACGAATTTTATCGAAAATCCAAAATCTGATTGTGATTCTCTCGAATCTTCAACCTCACCGCGAAACCTTAGGACAGTCGTAGGGCTCGATTTTATTAATTCTGGGAATACTCTATCCTCGAAATCTTCAGCGATCTCAAGAGGTGTTACATTGGTATCAGCTTGAAAATCAGCATAAATCTTACCAACACGCTTATAGTTTATTCGCTCAATATTAGCAGGCTTCTTTCTTTTTTGAACTTCGACTAGGTTCTTGAATGGAACGAGGTAGGATCTTTTATTGGCTGCCCGGAGTTCGAGAATATCGGCAATTTGGTATTTATAAGAATCTATGCCAACTATCCTAACATCGACCTCTTCTTCACCTTTATTGATCTGGTATAAAATTTGTCCTTCTACATATGCTCTGAGGGTTCTTGCAAGTTCGCTTGGATCAACACCCAACTTGGCTACTTTTTCATGCTGCAAAAAGAGTCTATACTCTTGCTTCTCTATAGGCTTTTCGATTTCGGCATTTGTCAAAGCTGGATGAGCTTCAAGTGCGTCACGCAACTGTTCGGCTACCATATTCCTTTGATGATCATCATTTTCTCTTATTTCAATTTCTATCGGACTTCCGCTAGCAGATCCCCATCTACTTTTCATAAATTTTATGTTTTTAAATCCTTGTAATTTGTCAGCTTGGGTTTGCCATTTTTTCATTAGTGCACTTAGAGGAATAGATCTCTCACTAGGTGGCAGAATTTCTACCCGGATACTCGCTTTATTTTCTTTTACAGCCCCACCTCTTCTGTTTTGGCCGATGCGAGTTAAAACAGCTTTTACCACTGACTTGTCTTTTATGAAAATCTCTTCAAGAGCTTGGACTAGTTTTGCCATCTCAAAACGGTTAAGATCATCAGGACCCGTAGCTCTTATGGAAATTTCCTTTGTTTCCTCTCTTGGGAACATCACAAACTTAAATTCTTTTTGGAACAATTGGATTGCTCCAAACATTAAACCAATAAAGGCCAGAATTACTGGGTACTTTCCCCGTAGAATAAAAGCCAGTATATTTGAATAGATATCTTCTATTTTTGCGAATTTGCTAACACGCTTAATTTCACTCTTATTTTTTTTGATCGTAAGAGGAGCATTCAAATGGCCGGGTAAAATAAATCCTGACTCTATTAGACTAGCAAATAGCATCAGGAATATAATAGGTGGAATGTACTTTACCAGTAAACCATACCACCCTGAAAAAAAGAATAAAGGTAGGAAAGCTGCACAAGTTGTAAGAATACTGGCTGTTACTGGTAGAATCACATTTCTCGTTCCTTCAACAACAGCCTCAAAAGTATTCATACCTTTTTCACGATATCGAGCAATATTCTCTGCGACAATAATTGCATCATCCACCACTATTCCTAAGACAATGATTATTGCTGCCAAAGTCATGTTATTGACTGAATACCCTAAAACTACCGAACCGATGAGGGTGAATGCGAGGGTAAAGGGAATACCCATGGCAACCCAAATACCAGATTTTAGATCGAGAAATATGAAAAGGACAATAATAATAAGAATAAATCCAATTAAGCCATTGGATCCAATTAGGGATAATCTGTTTCTCACATCATATGACTCGTCATCAGCAGTCACAATTCCAATAGGGGCATTGGCATGTTCTTTCTTGAATTTTTCAATGAATTTCATTGCAGCTTCTTGAGCCGAAATAATATCAGTAGAAGCATTTTTTTTAATATTGTAAATGATAGCTTCATGGCCATGAGCTTTTCTAATGGTATTGCTTTTCGCAAATGCATTCTTAATGGTAGCAATTTGCCGAAGTCGGATTTTCTTACCTGCGAAACTTCCTCGTACCACTAGATTTTCAAGTGCATCGATTGAATCAAGCTCGGAGGTGATCGAAATCTCAGTTTCATCGGTATCACTCATGCTTCCCACAGGCATACGGACATTTTGAGTTTGGATTTGGCTTCTCACCTCAGTTAGGGAAAGGTTGAATTTTTTTAGCTTATCTGGGTTGATTAGAATTCGAATTTCAGGTCTTAAGTATCCTTGCTGGTTTGATCCACTGATTTCTGGTAATGCCAGAATTCTCTGCTCGAAGGCAAGAGCATATCGTTGTAATGTTGTTCGAGATTCCAAATCTAGAAGATGAAAATCTTTGTGGTAAATTGCAATGTCGAGAATTGCCTTTTCTGAGCTGGTGAACCTTGAATAGATAGGCTCTTCTACTTCTGAAGGTAAAGAGGTGCGTTCAACGGCATCTTTGATGGTCTGAATTAGTTCTTTGGTGTCTTCAACATTTTGATCAAAGCTGATACTAAAAGAACTGCTTCCAAATGCAGAAGTACTTCTAATCTGCTGGAGCCCGGAGATACCTTTTAACCTTTTCTCTATCTGTTTTGTTACAAAAAGCTCAACATCTTCAGCAACAGCCCCTGGAAACCGAACATTGATGCGTAGCCAGTTTGTCTCAAATTCAGGCATTTCTTCTTTGCCAACTTTTGGCCAAAGGAAGATAGCTGAAGAAATAAAGCCTATCAATATGACATTGATTAGTAAGTTTCGTCTAGCAAAATATGCGATCAGCTGTTTCATATTGTTTATTAGAGAACCTACGAAATTTCCAATTACCTTTCTATTATGCTTAGAAATCAGGTGGGTGAACAGGTGCCTCTATGACCTATGCTATTTTAAATTTAGATACAATCTCGATTCAACAGAAAACATCGATAAATTGTTGATTTAATTAATTTTATGTTTAGGTGAATTTACTACAAACGACAAGCTTGGTGCCAAGGTAACTTATTACTATCTGGTGAAGTAAAAAATTTACCTAGTTTGGTATTTAATTTTGTTTGCTTTTCTCCCATTAATTATCGCTATTTTTTTCTGTTCGCGGTATATTCAGTTTGAAGATGACTAATGCTTCTTCTACCCATTTCACATCTAAATAGGTAGATTTTTGACGACTCAAATTCCCATTTCGGATATCTTCCTGTACTTAAAGACAAAATGCTCGGATTGATTGTTGCTAGGTACAGGCTAGCGATTAATGAGGAATTATTTCTTAAGAGACAGTAATGGAATATTTTTGCCCTAAGTGCACTACTAAGTTTGAAACCATTAAAAATGATTCAACTTCTTTTTTACTCAGGGCTGATTCAAATAAGATTTTTTCCAATTTTTCATTAAATAGGTCAGAAAAATTCTAAGCCGCAGTACCAAAAGTGACTAGATAAAAAAAATATAGGAAGAAAAAACTTAAAAAAAATGGCTCACTTTTATTA
>JBGCDR010000148.1:0-5496 GCA_045105515.1 Oligoflexales bacterium | reverse complement strand
AAGAGTTTTCTTGAGTTTTTGTAGATATTCTGCGAGCATTACCCTGCACCTTATTTGTTTTAGTTTCGCAACCAAACTATAAGGTGCATCCTTCTTTTCTTCAAGATTTTAGATAGTTAAAACCCCGGTCACGCATGATTTGACAATATATTTGAATGCTTGCAGCCAAATAAGTTCATGCTTGAAACAAGTTTCTTAGCTAAATAAGTAGTGAACCTTAATGAGCACCCTAAATAAAAAATCTATAATAGCAATTGATTATATCTCAAGGTGTCACTGTTTCCTTTTATAACGAGGATAAATGGAATGTTGAGCTATTTCATTAGTTATATATAAAAGTTAGCTTGTTTACATAAAAGGTTTAATCAATCTCCCAAAAATTCCGTTAACAGGTTTGGGCCAAGTCAAAAAAGAATAGGAATTCCATTGAATACGACGATAATGATAAGAATACTTTTAATGGTGCAAATGGCAAACTCATTGTCATGCAAGACTAAGGTTGAGCATGAAAAGACTCGTCCACCTAATTCTCAAGATACTGAGATAGAAGCTCAGCAAGTAGAAAAACCTTTTTTGGACGAGCCTGTTCAAGTTTATCCATTAGGTGAAGGCGCAGGACTCATTGGAATTTCAAAGCGGATAGAACAAAATAACGAACAAATAGACGATTCTAATGAGGGTTTTAAGTTAGTTGAAGACGAACAACTAATGAAAATTATAGTTGTAGCTATGATTGGTGCAATTGGAATTAGAGCTGGGTCCGATATTTTACAGAGTCAAACAGTCAAAGGTTTAAGAATTGAAGCAGGTATCGGAGAATTAGACTATGCTACACGAAAAGCACATTTTCAGAAAAAAGCTGTTTCTAATATGAACAAAATTCAAAAGGATGATTCTTATTCTTTTACTGAGATTAAATTTGATAGCAATATTTTGAGGTCGAAATTGCAGAGATATCGAGGAAATTCGCGAGGTGCCAATGATGGAAAAATTTTTCTGGGAATTTTGCCAGATAAAAAAATTATAGATCAAGTTAAAAGCGCTAGCGGATCGCAAAGAGAACTTTCAGTTCTCTCAGTAGTGGAGAATTTTGAGCTACGATCACCGTTTCAGTACAAAGTCAGGAATCGTGATGGATCAATCGAAATAAAACAATTCAAGGCTTTCACTAAAGAAAACATAGATGGTGCCTGGGCTCATATCAGGAGCCCTGATTATAGGCCTGTTCCTGGGGGATTAATTGACCAAGGTGCAGATTTCATTCATAGCCAGATTAGCCGAGGGCGTAACGTATTTGTGCATTGCAAGAGCGGAAAGGGGCGAAGTGCTACAATGGTGGCGGCGTATCTAATAAAATACCGAAACTTGAGTGCTGATGAGGCAATCACACTTGTTCACAGCCAAAGGCGCCACGTAAGCATTGCCAAAACAGGGCTTTTCGGTGGGCATAATAGAGCCTTGAAAAAATATGAAGCTGAATTTAAACAGGGTGAGTTTTACCAATAAAAACTCGCTCTAGATATCTATATGATCAAAATACTGAAAAATTGAGCTTCCCTCCCTATGGATTTTGCTTTAATTATGCCTTTCTGGAGGCTATGGTCTTAATGACGAAGTAATATGCTTTGACCCACCACCCTTTAGCCTCCGTTTTGAGAGGGAGCTGTGGGTTTTCACAGAACAAAAGGCAGCATCTATGGGACATCCAACTTACTGCGATCCTAAAAAATACATTCTTTCAAAAGAGCTTGAGGAAGTGCTTTTGGCTATGGAAGTAACTGGCCGGCCACTTCTTATCAAGGGTGAACCGGGCACGGGAAAAACCATGCTAGCTGAGTATATTGCCGATAAAAAGCAAATGCCTCTATTCCGTTGGCATGTGAAATCCACCACAGTTGCCAAAGATGGCTTATATTTCTACGACGCTCTTTCTCGCCTAAGTGATTCGCGCTTTCAAGAAGTTGATGCTGGCCGCGATGTACACAACATTGCAAATTATATCCGTCTTGGTCCAATGGGGGAGGCTTTTGAATCTGAGGCTCGGCCTGTAGTTCTCATAGATGAAATTGACAAGGCTGACATCGAATTTCCAAATGACTTGCTTTTAGAGTTAGACAAGATGGAATTCCATATTTCGGAAACTGGTAAACAGGTACTTGCTAATCACCGGCCTATGTTTATTATCACTTCCAATAATGAGAAGGAACTTCCCGACGCGTTTATGCGTAGGTGCCTTTTTTACTATATTGAGTTTCCTGATTTTGAAATGATGAAATCGATTGTTAATAGCCATTTTCCTGATATCGACCAGAGTTTGATCAACGATGCACTCACAGCTTTCTATCGCTTACGAGAGCATGAATTTAAGAAGAGGCCGTCGACGAGCGAGCTAGTAGATTGGATTCAAATACTTCTTCATCAAGGTGCAAAGCCTCCTAAATCGGGAACAGAGGTACCATTTGTTGGTGCCTTGATCAAGCACGAGGAAGATTTGGCTAGTCTTAAACCACAAAACCAGCCAAATCGCAAATGGCGAGATCGCTTTTAGGAGTGCGCCGTGTTTGTAGATTTTTTCTTTACCTTGCGCCAACATAAGATTCCAGTTACTCCTACGGAGTTCCTAGATTTTTTAAAGACGGTTTCTCACCGGTGTCAGCAAAACTCACCTTTGGATTCACAAACCCTCTATAGCTTGGGGCGATACACCTTAGTTAAAGATCTGAAGTATTACGATGCCTATGATTTGGCATTTGCCCAGACTTTTGCAGTCGTTCTGAGTGAGGGTGGAGCTTTCAGAGACCTCCTGGAGCAGTGGCTAAACGATGCAAAGCAGCTTGAGTTAGATGAAGAACGCCGACGCAATGCTCTCAACATTCCTCCTGAGGATCTTTTGAAGGAGTTAAAAAAGCGTTGGCAGGAGCAAAAAGAACGCCATGATGGTGGTAATTATTGGGTAGGCACAGGTGGAACTTCTCCTTTTGGTTATGGGGGATTTAACCCTCAAGGTATCAGGATAGGCGGAAAGGGATCTGGACGATCAGGGATTGCTTCGGCTCTTTCCCGTGAATTCCAAGACTACCGTACTGATGAAGCACTGAATATTAGGCAGATCAAAGTTTGCCTTAAGCGTCTGAGAATTCTGAAAAAACAAGGCAGAAAAGTGCTATCCATCGCCAAAACTATCAAAGAAACCTGTGATCAAGGGGGAGATATTACCCCGGTTATGGCTAGTCCAAGGCGCAACCAGATGAAGGTGCTGCTTTTAGCAGATGTAGGAGGAAGCATGACTCCGCATTCTCTGCGAGTCAGCCAGCTTTTTTCTGCTTGCCATCAGATGAATCACTTCAAGGAGTTCAAGAGCTATTATTTTCACAATATAATCTACGATCATGTATATTCTGATGCTTCAATGGAACGTGGGATCAAGCTAGAATCTCTTTTCCGTCGTTATGACAAGGAAACAAGAGTAATCCTGTTGGGTGATGCAGCAATGGCACCTTATGAACTTTTTCAGATGTCTGGATCAATGAATGCCATGTATCGAAATTTTCTTAGCATTGATCCAGAGCTCTGGGACAAACAAAGCCAGGAAAAATCTTATACAGGCTACGAACGCTTAAAACAGCTGAATAACATATTCCCACAGCTTATCTGGTTAAATCCGGATCATCCTCAGCACTGGCATGGTGAGACTGTAGAAGCTATAAAAAACTTGATGCCAATGTATTTTTTGAGTTTCGATGGTTTAATGGCAGGTATTGATCAACTACTGTCTAAGGGAATGTAAACCCCACATCCTTTTTCATCTTTTAAGGTGGCGGTCTAGAAACTTAAACACCTTTTCTAGATTGCTTTTGCTTGCAAACTCTTTTCCTCCGTGCCCTGCATGATCGATAAGACTGTAAAAGACCTTTTTACTGCCTAGCACTTTTTTGAGTTTAGTAGCATAAATCTTTGATTGCATGTACGGGACATAGCGGTCTGTAGTACCATGCTGGATCATAATAGGTGCAGTCTTTTTGCTAATATAGCTTTGTGGACTAGCCATTTTTACTTTTTGAGTTGCTTTTTTGCTGCCGATTACGGCACCTAGATACTTCGATTCAGGAGAGTCCTCAGAATTGATTTTATACGCAGAGTCTATGTTTAAAGCGCGAAACTGGGCATCCATATCGGAAAAATATATAGGTCCATACCAGTTCACAACCGCCTGAATTTGGTCTGAAATTTCTTGATTGCCAAGTTTCTTGTTGTAGAAGTTCTCGTTGTTGCCTGTACTTCCAACCATTGCTGCTAAATTTCCTCCAGCAGATACTCCCCAGGCCGCAAAGTGGTTTGCTCTAAGACGATAGGTAGATGCATTCTTGCGTAAAAACTTTACCGCAGCTTTGACATCATGAACTTGGGCTGGAAATTTGTTCTCATCGCTCAAGCGGTAGTTTAGGGAAGCAACTGCGTAGCCTTTTTTCAAACCTAAGAGCTGCGAATCAATATCGCTCTTCGATCCCGAATTAAAACCTCCTCCGTGAATGAAAATGATAAGAGGGTAGGGTCCGGAATGGCTATCAGGAAGATAAAGATCGAGTTTTTGAGATTTAGAAGCGATTGCATACGGGATATCCTTAAGGGCAACCACTTTTTCTCCTAAGCTTACGCAGCCTGTTGCGATGCATAAGCTTAAAAAAAGGCACATTGTTTTTAAGGTACTTTTGATTTGCATGCGAATCCTCAAAGTTTGTGACGATGGCTTAGGCTGCCTCATTTATTTATATGGTTCTTGTTTCTTTATATTTTTACCACAGATCATTTTTTTCTGATAGCTTGGCGTAGAATTATTGTATGGAATTCCTCAATTTCACTACTCGGGATAACAGTTTTGGAGACGAAATACCTTGCTGTTATAAAAAATCATTTCATTTCGATAGAGCTTTTGCGAATGGAGAAATCCCAGAATAAAGTATTATCTACTAGATGTAGCAATGAGCTTGACAGCTTTATTTTTCAGGAGGCTTTTCACACTTAATTTGAGCAGCGAAGTCGGCCTTATCTGCGGAATCCAAGTGGAGGCAAACAAAGTAGTCGATTTTTCTCGTAACATCGCAGTGATTTGTGCCCTTCCATTCCTTAGTATTTAGCTTCTGCTCCCCTTGGTATTTGCAGGTAACAGGGTCATAATTCATCGGACAAACCCTTGATAGAATTTCAGAACAATTTGATTCAGACTTTTTTGCATAGGCAGATAGGCTTGCTGATACCATTCCTAAAATAGTAAGTAAGTCTAAAATTTTCTTCATATTAAATCCTTTATAAATTGTTCATGGCTAGCAAATAATTACAGCCATTTGCTAGATAGAAGAATCATAGGTGACCGGGATTTTTACACTTAATTTCGTCATGTTATCGCCGATAGAGCTTTTTTTTGAGTGGTCATCCGACTCTTAGAATTGGGATCACAATAAGTCCTTATCAACAATAAGACCGATTCATTCACTGTAT
>JBGCDR010000147.1:0-6925 GCA_045105515.1 Oligoflexales bacterium | reverse complement strand
TTCACTTGTCTTTCCGGTAACATGAAAATAAACATATCAAGCCCTCCCAGAATTACGTTTGGGATCAGCTTATCAATATTTACATAATAATCATATAAAATAATAATATTAGCTGGTTAAAAAATTAGACAACTCTAATTTGTTGGTTGTTTGCAAAGTTTTCATAGCAATATGGTCATTTAGAAATCGATCAGTATTATCTGTTGTAAATGGACCTTGAAGACTTAGTTGGTCAATAGGTGCCTCCCCTCCGTTGATAGAAGCTAAGATGACCTCAATGCCTGCTTCCTTAAAAATATAATAAGGGGTAGCAAGTTCTTCGAACCATGTGCCGGTTTTTTTGCCACTTATACCTAGGCGATCTTCTGAGGACATTACAATTAGTAATCTTTTTTGCTTTTGTGCATGACTCATTGGAAATTCCTTATTTAAAAAAAACTATCTACTGATAGATAGATAAGGTGCTGTTCGGAATATGGCAAGCAATAATTGAATCCTAAATCATAATATACTGATAATATTTAATATAAATCTTAAATATATCTATCGGTAGATAGATATTAGTGGATGTCCTATTCTTTTTTTTACAATACTAAACATTTTATCCATTCTTTGGGTGTTTTATACGTGTAAGTATAGAAGCCAGATAGGGTAGTATGGGCGAAGACTAAGAGCCTCTCTTCTTGAATATTGGAATTTAAGCTGATGTGTAGTTATTGCTTAAATTTTTGTCTTTAATTGATTTGTAAATAATTTGTTGATAGACGAATTTACGATTTTATATGTTGAATTGGTGCCAAGTATAAGGTTAATTCCATGGATGTGATTGTCAAACGCTCATGTTTTTTATTTTTTTCGCTGCTTATTTGGTTAAGTATATGCGCATCCCCTTCCTTATCAGAAGAAAGTGTGAAACATCGTGCTTCTTTAGCAGATATTATGGAAACACGAGGAATCCGCGAGTTATACCTTAACGATATGCTTCGTGAAACTAGTGAAATTGTCAATCAAAGGCTAAGTCCAACAGACTTAACAGAGCAGATCAATGATTCTGTGGAGAAGTGGGACGAATATTTTGTGCCATGAGTTCCAAGATTCAATAGCACCCCTTTTGCAACTTTAGCAGAAGCGCTATTGGAAGCGGATTTACAACTGTATATCTGGATCCTAGTAAAAAGTGAAATATTGAATCAGGTGTGGAATCATCAAATTCTTCCACAAATTAAGGAACAATTGGATGGGGAGCGAGACCAGTACTCCAGGTCTATAAGTAAAGAAAATCTCTTGCATCCTGATGAAAAAGTTTCAAAATTGGAAAATAACGTAAAAAGCCAAATTTATCATTCAAAAATCTTAGGGAACTATTTTAATTTTTGGAGCCAGTTTATTGTTGAAATTTACTCAAAAATTGGAATCGCAAAATGGGAACAAGCTAATAGTACGCTACATAAATTGATAGGAAACGAAATTAAAGTGCTGGTTAAGAATGAAGTTGCAGCTAATTTTGACTTCATCTATTCTTTTTCATCTTCCTTAAAGCCCGAGAAGTTTCAAGAATCAATAGAGATTTCAGCCTATTATTTTATCTCGGTTTATCATTTGGTTTCTTGGCTTGTGAAATTTTCGCCAGAGTATAGAAGTAATGTTTTTATTACTCAAAGGTTTCTGCAAGACAATATTGACGAATCGGCAGCGAATCAGCTTTTAGAAAAATTAAAGCTATATATGCAAAATACCAACGACACTTCTTTTAGCAGGCAGTTGAATTTTATTAGAACCGTCCTAAATTAAAAATTGACTCAATGTCGAATTCTACACTCTCATACCCTTTCACAGCTATTTACTTTCAGAGTACTACCATAAATCTCAGTATTCCGAGCGTTTGTCTACCGCGGTTTTGGCGGCTTTTCCATCGTTTGTCGAAGGTAGAAGCTGAAGGATTTCATATGTTTGCAAGTAGATCTTTCCATTGAAGTCGAGATAAGCAAGGTATTAACAACTCCCAGCAAAATTAGGTTATATATTTAGATATTACAGATACTTATATTTATTATTTAAAATCTATGGGCCCTGTTCCGAACTAGTTAGAGAGCGGAAATAATTCGAGATCAACATGAATATATTTGTCTTATCATTCGTATACCTATTTATGCTTAGCTGCAGTGGTCAAGTTGAGCTAAACAGTGGGCGTGCCATACAAAGTAGTAATGCGAATATAGCGGAGCAACCCCAGAGTGATGAGCAGATTGATACAACTATAGAGGATGGAGAAGAAGAGATTGTTGCTGAAATTCCAGTGATCATAACAGGTGCATACCTTAGTTGTCAGCCATTGAGCGAAGATGACACTGCTCTTGCATGCAAATTTGCGATGGAAGATAAGGGCGTGTTTGAATATCTTAAAGTTGATGAAATATTAGAATTCATGGTGGATGGAATTGATCCTATTAGTTTCAGCATTCGGGAGATTAATGCTGAACAGGGAAATATTATCCTTAGCAGTTCAAAATCCGATATTGACCTCCTTAGAAAGAAACGAAGGCAGAAAGATAAGCTTGTATTTGAAGCAATTAGAAGGAATACTGATTCTACCCAGCCCCCTTCAACAGAAGCTCCTGCAGCTGAGTCACCTTCAACAGAAGCTCCTGCAGCTGAGCCCCCTGCAGAAGCGATGGTATTATCAAATATTAATCTTGTGGCCAATGGATCCTTCGAAGCTGATGTGATTGCTGATGGAAGCATTCAAAAATTAGGATTCGAAAATGGTCTTATTGATTGGGAAAGAACATTAGGAATTACCTCGGAAATTCACCGTAATGTTAATGCTTGGCTTGCTGGGGATGGTTCCCAATGGACCGAACTATGCTCAACAGGCGACTCAGGTATTAGACAAATCATTCAAACGGTGCCAGGCCGATCTTATCAGCTCCAATTCTATTTTTCTCCTCAACCTTTAGTAGTCGAAGAATACAATCAACTTCATGTAAAAATAGCAGGGAATGAGCTTTTCCATGAATCAGCAAATGGTATTGATCTTACACAAACTAGCTGGGTATTATACACATTAGATTTTACAGCTAACGACAACTCCACAGAAATAGAATTTTTCTCTTCAGGATGTAACGATGCTCAGGGAAATCCCGTTAGTAACATGGGAACCTTCTTGGATGATGTGAAAGTATTTGAATATATTCCTGATATACCAATCACCGATTAAATCAAAAAATCCTCTGAGAGCTTCAGTGGAATCAAAATGAAATAAAACGATAATCGATAAATTAGTTTCTGTTTTTTGATTGCAGGCTAGGGATATTTTTTCTCGAAGGTATCCTTAGTTTGGAGAAAATGCAACTGAGCCTGAAACATTATTTACATGTTCAGAAGCTGTGTTGGCCATTGAATATATTGTATTACTAATAGCATCAGAGGATACATCAGAAATTAGAGGTTTAAGTTGAAAGGGTTCTTGGGAATCATCTGGATCCGGTTCTAAAGATATGACAAGCTTTCCGCCTTGAGGATTTAGTGGGAAAGATACTCCATCTGGCGCATTGTTAATAAAATCTTCCCCTGGATAAGAAGGTCCAGAGTTAAGACTTCCACTAAAAGGGGCAGATTCATCAGCGGTAGAGGTCTCAGTAAATTTACCTGTTGTAAAAGGGGTATCGTCAACAACAAGCCAGGCTTCATATTTCCATCCCGCTGGCAAGGTAGGAAGATCTAAACCGCTAACTGTTGGCGGGACAGCATTTACGAACCATACCCCACTTCTTTCGTTTATTTCTTCGCCTTCACCATCTGTAGGAGTTTGGAATATATAGGTTCCACTTGAAGATGAAAAGTTGTTGTCGAAAGCAGAGCTATGGTCTACGAGTAAATTTGCCATACCATTGTTGACCTTTCCTGACAATATATGTGTTGGAGCAGGGCCTTCATCGGGATCAGGACTAGGTTCAATTGATAAGACGAAAAAATCAGATTCGGAGTAGTCTTCACTGGTTATAAATTCTCCATCAATGATAATATTTCCATCAGAATCAATAATATTTCCATCAGAATCTACATTAAATTTTCCTGTTGATTTGGGTTCACTGAATTTTCCCCCGGTAAGTAGTATTCCTTGGAAAATGGCCCAACCTTCGTATAGATAACCGTTTTTGAGAGGAGGAAGATTGGAAAAATTTAGTTTGAGTTTTCCTGATCGTGGTGTGCCATTATCTTCGCTATTATCACTGCTACATGAAATTAGAGTTAAGACTGTTGAAAGAATAGCTATTTTGAGCTTAGAGTTTAAAGTCAAAGTGGCCTCCGGTTTCATTATGGTTGTTGAACATAATAGCATATATTCAATGATTAAGTTGATTTTAGCCTGCCAGGTAAACTGATATTTAAGAAATAAAATTGTAAAAATTATGTCAAAAATCACCTTAATATATGATTATAATTTATGGTGTTTTTATTGACTAATTAGAATCGTATTGTTAAACAAATTATCTTAAGAATTTGTCTTTGTTTTATATCAAAGTACGGAGCTCCTAGTTGATGAATACGCCATACCTTACAAATATACTTAAAATATATCGAATTGTTTTATCCTCGATTCTTTATCTAACACTTACTTACAATATTTATGGCAGCGCCGAGAATATTGAAGAAATAAATCATCAATTAGAAAAAAAAATCTATTCATATAAGGACAATATTAAAATCATTATGGGTGTCGTAAAAGATTTAAGGCAAGAGAGAAAGGTCCTTCGAGATAATAATGAGGAGGTAAATGAAAAAAGTGAGTTCAATAAGAAACAAATGGTAATAAATAACTTGCAGATTTCAAAATTGCTACAAAAAGGGGCTAAGATATCTCAAACTTATAATAAACGAAATATGTTTCATAGGCACACGAATATTTTATATGCAAGGGAACTACAGCTAAATTTACTAAAAATAAAATTGTTAGAGAATAAACATGAAGACTTATTTAATGAATGTGAGTCCTTTTCTAAGGATATAAATGTAAACAATGAAACAATAAAAATGCTCAGCGAAGATATCGAAACACTTGAATCGCTGTTATTATTATATCGAAAAAAAGTAAAATATATTAGTAAGATTTATCGGTCTGAAGATCATAATAAAATCCTGGATTTATTGCCTGAAGCCTTTAATTATTCGATTTATGATTTAACCAACATCATGTTGGAAGATTTAAATCAACCTTTAAAAGTAGCTATACCCAATAAAGAACTGCGCTTATTGGAGCTTGAATCTGAAAGTATCTTCAATAACTATTATATGATCACCTTGACTAAACTACAGGAAAATCAGAAAAAATTAGAAGCAAGGTTAGAAATTATTGATGCAGAAAATATTAGAAATGAATTTATCGCTCAAATATTTGAGATTTATGGTTATAATAGTGAACAAAGTCAAAAAGCAATAAATTTTTTCGAAAACCTAGCTAAGGCCATTTTTAGTTTAAAAATGGCAGCAACTGTCATTTCGAGTGAAGAAGTTGGATGCGAAGATTCAAAACTAGATTTTTACAGATCATTAAGCCTTTCAATTTTGGAGGGTGTGACTGGCTTAAGTGAGAATATACCTGTTTTGAAGTCAATCGTTTATGGAGTTTCTGCCTATGGTGTCGCATATATTCGTACTAAACAGTTAAACGACAACAAGACTCTTTATTTTGATAGAGACTCAATGCTATTTTCAACGCAATTATCTTATTTGGCAGCAAAGGAAATTATTGAATATTTAGATTGGGAAAAAATTTGTAATAAAAAAAAATTAAATGTGCAAGTTTTAGCTTCGACATTGGCAGGTTTTTGGGAGAAATCTTTGCTCTCAAAACGTTTGCCAGCAATTTTGCCTACTCTTGAGTTTTCTCCAAGCTCAATTGAAGAAAATCAAATGGCCATCTTATTATCTGGCTACAATAAGAACTACACTAAAGTTGTAGGCACTGTATTTTACTCGAAAATTAGTTCAAAAAAAATATTTAGAAAAATGCATAAATATCTTAAGTAGTCGATTTACCAAAGCCTGAGGCTGCCTGTGAATCAAGATACTTGCGAATTAAAAAACAAAAGTTAAAACGCGAAGCTGATCTTACATACCATCCTATATTTAGTGAGCCTTTGTTTACCGAGATTTATTTATGGTGAAAAACGTTTGTCTATTCTAAAAAATAATTGAACTTTACTAAAGTCTCACCTTTCTGAAAAAGCTCTGATTTATCTTGAGTGTATTAGGATTTAGCCTCTAAGCCAGTTGTTGTTTTTTCGTCAACCGTTATATAATCTAGTGTTAACTTCTAACATTTCATTTTGCAAAACAGGAAATATCACACGAAAACCTGGCTCCAATATTTGTCCAAGTGGATTTTTAGAGATTTCGTTTTGAAACACATCTTCTCTTAATTTAAATAATTGTTTAATGAGCAAATGCGAACCTTTATAAGTCTCTAATTGTTTATTGATTTGTTTAGTATAGTTTTTTATTTCTTTATTAATGTGCTGCAAAGCTGATTTTGGGTGTTTTGTAAGCGAAATCAGAGCTTTTACATTCTCCGAATTATGTGCTTCCAGGGATTTCAAAAATACAGTTTTCCAATCTTTAGTATACTTCTGTGGAATCATTCTGAGTAAATCGCAACGTTTCTTGGAAAATAGCGGGTTCTTAAAATCAATAAACAGAACCGCTCTAGAAAAATCTTCACTGATCAAACCTGTGGATATCATATTGCTAATTGCAATATGATCATTTACTCCTTTAACCGGTGATAACCCAGGGTTGATTCAAGTAAGCTTTTAACCAAATTTTGAAGTACGTTAAAATGGGTTCAGCATATTTTTTTAACAAAATTTTTGTTGTCAAAAATATTTGAGATGTATTTTTTTGACTATTCAAGCATAATCTAACA
>JBGCDR010000146.1:0-39656 GCA_045105515.1 Oligoflexales bacterium | reverse complement strand
GCATCATGTATTTGAGTGGTGCACCAGGTCTTTTTTTATTCTTGCCCTTACCTTTGCTGGCCTTTAATTCCCTGTAGGCTTCGGAAAATGATGGAACCATCTTAACGATTTTAGCCTTGCTTAAGCCAGTCAATGATTTCGCTTGTCTTTCCGGTAACATGAAAATAAACATATCAAGCCCTCCCAGAATTACGTTTGGGATCAGCTTATCAATATTTACATAATAATCATATAAAATAATAATATTAGCCGGTTAAAAAATTAGACAACTCTAATGATAAGCCATGAAATTAGAACACCATTGAGTGTTATAATAGGATATTCGGATTTGCTTCTTTCTGGACTCAACGATTCTAATAGTCTGGATCAATCGCTTAAGAGTATTCGTAAAAATGGTCAACATTTGCTTCAACTAATTAATGATATCCTTGATATTAGTGCAATAGAATCAGGAAAGATTGAAATGCGTAGCGTCCCAATATTTTTAGCACATGAAATTGATGGAGCTGTAGATCAATTGCGTTCAATGGCATTAGGAAAGAAAACTAAAATCCAGGTGATATATCAGCATGAACTACCGGTTCTTGTCCAGGCTGACCCTCTAAGGTTACGGCAGGTTATAGTTAATCTAGTAAGCAATGCTATTAAGTTTACCAGTAAGGGCAAGATCGAAATTGTAGTATCGTTGCTTAGCCACCTGAGCGTGAGTATTTTAGTTAAGGATACCGGGATTGGCATTGAAAAAAAAATGTGGAACTATCTCTTTAAACCATTCTCTCAAATAAGTGCCGAATTTAGCAGCAGACAACAGGGAACTGGTCTTGGCCTTTTTTTATCTAAGAAAATTGCCAATTTAATGGGAGGAGACTTAGTGTTGAAGTCTAGTGCCCCTAATTTGGGATCAGTTTTCGAATTTACTTTTAGCTTAAATGTTGTGAACCAGACTTCTCGATCGAATATCGAAGAGAAAAATCTTGAATTGAATCCCGCATTTTTAGCTGATTATCCCGTGCTGCTGGTAGAGGATAATTTGGAAATCCAAAGTCTATATGCTGAATATTTACGGTCATTTGCTTGTAGGGTGACTGTAGTAGATAATGGATTAGACGCAATTAAACTTGCAAATAAACATGTTTTTGGGCTGATATTGATGGATATTCAGATACCAATTATTAATGGTTATGATGCTGCAAAAACGATTTTAGCTAAAGATAGTAGAATTCCTATAATTGCACTCACCTCTCATATATGGAAGGGTGAGCATCAGCGATGCCTAGATTTGGGTTTCAAAGATCTCATTAGCAAACCTGTAACCAAGAACTTTTTGATTAAAAGAATATCACGTTGGTTATGATTAATTATTCAGCCAAAAAGGTTAACATTAGATCGGGCCATTGGAACCCAATATTATCAATGAAATTATTACATAATTGAGTAATAAAATACCGGTTTTTCTTCTGTAAAGGCTTCCTAAGGTTTTAGCTGATAATTAGGAATGGCAATCTTGATTGTTTTGCAACTTGCAAAACTTATAGTCGCATAATATGATGCATTTTAAGTGAAACGTAATTTTTCGTGAAATGCCAAATTTATGGTCTACAAAAAAAAAACCTTCTTTCGATTATATTCCTTGTTTCTTTTACTCCCTTAGTAGGATTGCTGCTTTCGTCAAATTTTCCTTCTCTTTCGTCTTCTTCGATAAAAAGCACCCCTGATCAATGGCTTGATAAGGGTGAGGTACGTATTTTACTTAGGAATGCGCCAACCATCTATTTTTACAATAATGACAAGCAAGCCAGTGGCTATGAACATGACCTTGCTGTGAGTTTTGTGAGGGACTTTCTCGGCTTGAGGCCAGTCTTTAAGCTCTATGATACCACTAGTCAAATAGTACAGGCACTGACAGAAAATGAAGGAGATTTTGCTGCTGCTGGTTTATCGAAAACACCTACAAGAGAAAAAACGTTCTTATTTGGTCCTAATTATTCAATGGTAGAGCAAAAAGTTATATGCCACCAATCTGTTAGAGTGCGATCTGAGTATGATTTAATCGGGAAATCTCTTTTGATAGGCTCTGACACTTGCTATTTAGAAATGCTCACAAGCCTCAAAGGCAAGGTGCCTGGAATCAAGTTTGAGCTGAGTCAAACTCAAGAGGTCGAAGAGATTCTCCAGCAAGTGGCCCAAAGAAAAATTCATTGCACGATTGCGGACTCTTTGATCTTTGAAATGCAGAGGACTAACTTTCCAAGACTAGAGGCAAAATTCTCTCTTGGCTCGGCAAATCTATTGGCTTGGCCCTTGCCGAAAACTAATCCAAACTTGGCTAAAAAGATGCAAGAATGGTTTGCAGAATTTAGTAAAACGAGTGATTACGAGGCTCTGCAAGATCATTACTTTAGCCACACGGAGGAGTTTGACTATTACGATATCATAGTTTTAAAAAATAGAATTGAGGATAGGCTTCCTAGGTACTCAGATATGATAAAGGCAGCAGCAGAGCGTTATTCCTTTCCACCTGAACTGATTGCTGCAGTTTCTTATCAGGAATCCCACTGGAATCCGAGAAATAGGAGTAAGACTGGAGTTAGAGGATTTATGATGCTCACCCAGAATACAGCGAAATCTCTAGGGGTTAAAAATCGCTTAGATGCGAAACAGAGTCTCAATGCAGGTGTGAAGTACCTTAGACAAATTTATGAACGTATTCCTGACTATATTGATGACAGGGACCGTCTTTGGTTTACTCTTGCATCATATAATATGGGGTTCGGGCACTTAAAGGATGCTAGACACCTTTGTTTAGATCTAGGAATGGACCCTGATACATGGCACAACGTTAGCAAGGTATTACCACTGCTTTCACAAAAAAAATACTACAAAAAAACCAAATATGGGTATGCAAGAGGTTACGAAGCTCTTGCTTATGTAAAGCGCATAAAAACATATTGGTCGATCATTGAAAAATCACGGTTTTCATACGGTGAGAATGCTGAATTTCGAAAAAATTCATGAATCTTAATTTCTGCTAGTAGGAAGCCAAAGTCAAGTGACTTCCTCTTGAGCTCTATTTTACAAAGGCTTACGGAGCAGAAGACCCGAGCAAGAAGATAGGATTAGTGCTACACAAGCAGTGACTAGGCAGCCCTTTAAACCAAAACTTTCATATAGATATCCTGAACCTAAAACAGCAAGGACTTTGCCTACTTGGCTTATAGTTTTATAGTATGCAATATCGATAGAAGCTTGTTTTTTGCGAGCAAATTTAATTTGGAAATGGTTATGGGGTACGGTAGCTATAGCAGCAAAAATATTGTATGCAAGAATAACCCAGATAAAGTTATTAACAGAACTTGGAATCCATAATAAGCTTGCAGTAATCATAGCTAGAAGAAAAGGAGTCCATACTAGTAATGGCCTTCTCCTCCATTTATTCTTATGAATGGTTTTTTTGCGAAGAAAAGAATTGAAAATTGGCTGAATCAATCCAAAACTTATTACTCCCGCAGCGAGAATTGTTGCTGTGAGGCTTGGGTCAACTTCTGCTTGAACAGCAAAAACTGGAACGGGAATTACTAACCATAGGTCGCGTCCCGCATATAAGAAAGCGCGAGCATAGGAAAGGTATTTCATTTCCCTGCTAGCATTTAGAAAACCTTTTAAACCATCAACTCGTTTCTTTTCTCTAAAGTCTTTGATCCATATTAATGCAATGAAGGAGCTAACAGCGGTAATAAAGCCTAGAGCTAGAAAGGAGTAGTAAAATCCGATGCCAATTAACAAGAATCCACCTGCTAGCATACCTATTCCTTTGGTCGTGTCTTTGCCACCCAAGAGGAGCTGGATTAGCTTGGAGCGTCCACCTTTATCTTGTTTCACGTAAGCACTTGCTGTGGTTTTAATTAGCTCTTTACCCACGCCACGCATGCTTCTAGCAATGCCGCATATGATTAAAATATAGAGGCTATTAAAGTCTTGATGAATCAATAAAAAAGTAAAACTGGCTAGGGTATGAATTATTAAGGAGCCAACAAATGCTCTTTTGTATCCGTATCGATTGATTAGTAGACCTGAATAAATGTTGGTCACTAAACCAAAAAATTCAAATAGAAAGAAGATCCAGGCAATATTAATGGTACTTACTTTTATCATTGCAAGGTATAAAGGGAGTATTATTCGCGATGCACCTTCGACGAATGTTGAAAACCAATAACAAAAAACGATGAGATGGCGTTGTTTCATGAATTTAATCAGGACCCCCCTTACTGAATTCGGATAAAACTGGCATTAGATTAGTAGGCCAGGAGAATTTCTATTAAAAACACATCGATTATACGTAGTTATGTATAATCAAAAGATTCCCCTAACTAATTTCAGTAATTTAAAACAAAATTATAAAAAAGATTGGTTCCATTTAATCCTCTGATTTTGTGGTGTTTAAGAGAGTCCATTGATTGGTTGTGTCCACCCAAAAAAAGCCATTGTTGCTCCTCCTTTGGAAGTGCTGAACATAGGCTTTGTTTAAAAGGAAACATTTCATCATGACTAGCATAGATTGCCATTCTTCGCTCTTTAGGGATCGATTTGAATTCTTTTTCAGTGTTCAATGACCACCTTGATAAAACAAGACCAATTTTTGCAAGCGTTTGAATGGGAGCAAGAGCAAATAAGCTGCCCTGCCAAGTTTCCATTTCCCTTCCTTGTTGTTGAGCTTTAGCAATAATATGATTGGAAGCAAGTGAAAGTTTTCTGAAACTACGATCTACGAACAATTTGGGCTTTAACCCTTGTTTATGCATATGATTTGCCACATAAGAAGCAATTGATCCTCCCAAAGATCTCCCATAGAGAACCATAGAAGCAGCAGTCTGCTTTTTGACATACTCGACAACTGTTATGCCATCTTTGACTAGATCCTGACTTCTGTTGGGGTAAGATGTGCTATAACCTAAACCTCGGTAGTTAAAACCGATGACCATCGAATCTAAATCTTTCGCCCACTTAAGCATATCAGGGAGCATATCTTGCCAGAATGCAGCATTGGGGTTAAAGACTATAATGACCGATTGCTTGATTTTAGCGTCAAACCCGGGAGGGATAATAAGAATGGTATCAAGAGATTTTTTGCTTGTGGTTTCTATCATCTTTGGTTTGATATTCCATTCTGGGCCTAAATTATAAGATTTTTTAATATCTGCTTCTGTTAAGATAGGGGGGCGTTCAAAAGTACTCGCCGGTAGAATTATACTGCATGCAAGTTTGTTTAAGCATCCAAGTGCATTGGTACTTAACACAATGGATATAAATACACTAATAATATTTATATTAATCATCTTTACCTCTTCTATTAAAAATTTTATTTCCATTAGAAGCAAGCTATTAACAAGCAGTTTAATATGCAACGAATATGAAGCTCTATCTTAACAAAAAATAGATATTAATGGTCTATTAAAATAAGGAGTAAATGGTACCACAGAATCTTATCTTAGTACTTCAATTCCAAAACCAAATGGGTACATAATATTGTGCTTGGGAATTGGGTATCCTTGGTAATTTTCGAAAGATTTTGGCCATGCATAAGGTAATTTTGCAGTAAATCCTTGGTGGCCTAAGATCACATCGCTCAAACCAAGGCCCTCACTTCCTGGTAACCAAGCCGCAATGATAGCATCTACCTGACTTTCGGCATTCATAATTTCTATGGGACGACCTGAATAAATAAGCAGAATGGTTTGTTTGCTTTGAGCTTTAACTTGAGCTATGAGCGCCAATTCCTCATTTTTTAATTGGGGTCTTTGTTTGTCACCAAAGCCTTCAGCATAAGGATCTTCAGCTACTACAACAATCCCATAATCATATGAACCAGGTTCACTGTCAGCTTGTGGGTTCTCTAGATAATTAATAGACCAGCTTGTTGGCATACTTGTTTGCATGGCATTCAAGAAGGTGTGTCCAGGAGTTATATTGCCATCTCCTCCTTGCCAATTAATAGTCCAGCCTCCACATTGCAAACCCATGTTGTTAGCACCTTTTCCTGCAATTAGCAGGGACTTATTTTTTCCAGAAAGGGGAAGTACATTTTCATTCTTAAGAAGGACTGCAGATTTACTGACCGCTTCACGGGCCACCTTGCGGTGAGCTGTGCTGCCTACTTCATCCAAGAAATTGTTTGAATAGAAAGGATCTGTAAACAATCCTATGCGATGTTTGACTCTAAGAATCCTTTTTACTGAATCATCGATGCGAGATAAGGGTACTCTTCCATTTACAACAAGGTTTTTGAGAGTTCGGATAAAATCTGCATAGCGATCGACTGCCATAACCATATCGATTCCAGCATTGATACTGTTTTCAATTTTGATGGCATCATCTTCTCCGTCTTGCCAATAAACTCCTAACCAATCAGAAACTACAAGACCATCAAATCCCAGCTCTCCCTTCAGGACATCTTGAATAAGATATGAATGCCGGTGCATCAACTCCCTATTCCAGCTACTATATGAAACCATCACAGATTGGATTCCATCTTCGATTAGATCTATATAGGGTGGTAGGTGAATTCGTCTTAACTCCTGTTCGCTGAGGGGAGTATCTCCTTGATCTATCTTATACTGACTGTTATGAGAAGAGCCCCATATAGTTCCTCCATCTCCAACAAAGTGTTTTGCTGTTCCAAGGATTTTTGCTCCATTATTCGTTCTAATACTGTTCAAACCCGAAGCGTAGGCTCGACTCAAAGTTCTTACTAAGTTAGTGTCTTCACTGAATCCTTCATAAGTTCTGCCCCATCGCAAATTTCGTGCTACAGATACTGCAGGTGCAAAGTTCCAATGAATACCTGTTGCAGCAATTTCTTTAGAAGTTATTTTACCAATTTCGGCAATAAGCTTCGGGTCTCGGCTAGCACCAAGACCAATATTATGAGGGAACACAACTGCTCCATACACATTTGCGTGTCCATGCACAGCATCTATTCCGTAAATGAGTGGAATTCCAAGCCTAGTCTGTGTTGCTTGTTGTTGATAGAGTCTGGTCATTTTAGCCCAAGATTCAGGGCTGTTTGGTTTAGGCGATTCCCCTCCTCCACTAAGGATTGAGCCAATATATAGCTCTTTTATATGATGTAAGTTTTTGTCGATGGTGAGTTTGTTGACTTGGGTCATTTGACCGATTTTCTCATCCAGACTCATTTGGCTTAGTAAAGAATTTATTTTCTTTTCGATGTTGATAGCAGGTAAGTCTCCAGCCGCACTATTAGTTGGTGAATATAGAAAGCAGATTCCATAAACCATGAGTAAACGATAGATTTTTAGAGCATGAGGCTTCATTAAAACAGACATTATACCTGTCCTCCTTTTGGAAACTCTTAAGGGGATTAACGAGATAACTATCATTTCTATGCTTATCGCAAGAAATTCTAAAAATATTATAATTTATTGCTGAGGGGTGCACCGATACCCGGTAAAAAATCCACTTTTATTGAAAGATAGCTTATTTAGAGAAAAACTTTGATAGATTCCGAATTCAATTTGTTTAGCAGGTACCTGTTTCAAAATATAAGCTTGATTTTCTCGGCAAGTCTTGTTCGATATACGTAAGGGACTGTAGTTTGCATGTAGGGTGGGATCGGAGTTGAATTGTGATTCGTAAGTCTTAAGATTAGGGTTATTATTCAGAGCTTCAGTCGGTTTAGTTATTCTTGAGGGGGTTGTACATGAATAGATTCCCATCAATACAATTAATTTGAATAGAAATTTTTGATCGTTCATAAAGGTGACCTCCCTGGTTTATAATCGCATTAAATCTCAGTTTAAACCACCTAAAAGTTGTTCAAATAAGACTAGCTCATCACGTGATTATTAAAATGGCCCGATGGGTCTTCTAATTCTATTGTTTCAAATTATAAGTAAATCTAAAACTCATTGTATGCCCTTTTCCTTTTTGAAATATATAAACTAGGCGTGTTCAACTGATTCTTAGGTAATGATTTCTCATTTCTTATGGTTTTCTGTGAGTTGGAATTTTTTCCATATCCATTAGAACTACTTGTAATCACTTCTATGAGAGTGGATTTTTGGCATACTAGGAAGAAATTGCTATTTATTAGACTGACAATATTTCCGAAGATAATGTGATAAAGATGTTTTCTATATGCCAGGTATAAAGGAAAAATCACTGTGCACATTAGTAAGAAGACACAGGATAAACCATGCGGAGATCAAAGTGAGGTTTTAAATAGCCAAGAATATAGTGAAATTTATCTTGCTTTATCTGAAAAGAAAAAATCAAGCAATATTCTTAAATACCTCATGAATAAATTTGAAAATTATAGGCAGAAGAAAAAGATTGGATGGTCAAGGCCACAAAATAAAATCCATGTCAATACTTTTGAATCATTTTATCTACGTCCCAATCATGACGTAGATCTAATTGATACTATGAAAAAAATAGTTCAAAAATCGGTTAAATTGACGGGCCCAAAGGAGCTAGACAGTTTTTTAAGTATCATTAATGACTCAGAGTTAATGGGATTTATGTTTGTTCAGGACTATGATGATGGTCTTGAACAAAAAGAAATAATAACGATTAGCCTTGGAAGGAAGTGTAAAACTAATCGGCGATATCGTGACCGCGTAGATTTTTTATTTGAGTCAAAAGTTATTGACGAGCGTGCACAAGGAATAAATAGTTTAAAAATATTCATCGACCCTTTTGAGCCTACAAGGCTTGCTGATCCGCTTTGGCAAGGAACATGCAAAGCAAGCTTCGATCCTGAAGTCATTGGTGCATATGACATAGTTCTCCGTAAATATTATGATATTCGCCAGGATGAATCGCGGCGATGGAATCATTGGACGCAAGACTATATTGACTACTTTGGGCCAAGAAAAAGACCGATATTAAACAGTTTTGTTGGGCAAATAGGTGTTACCAAACAGTAGTTTAGGAATGACATGAAAATTGATTATGAAATTGATGTTTTAAAGCAAGATTTTTTGGAAGAAGCCAAAGAAATGCTTGAGGAATGCGAGCAACTATTTCTGGGATTAGAGCAAAATCCTGAAAATAATAATAAAACCATAGATCAAATTTTTCGCCTCGCCCATACCATTAAAGGTTCAGGATCTGCAGCTGGTTTTCAGCAGCTTAGCGATTTTGCTCATGACTTCGAATCTTTACTAAGTAAAATCGGGGCTGGCGAAATTCAGATTTCCAAAGAAATTATTGATTTGTTGTTGGATGCTAACGACATGCTGGCGACTTTTGTTGAAGGCTTATTGGAAAATTATGGGTTTACTCTGGATACTTCTGACTTCCAAGAAAAGATTAGTGAACTTATTGGAAAAGAAAATATTGCCGCAAATAAGTCTGAAATTATGGAGAAATACGGTGTTTTTAGTATGACTGCTAAAAAACCAAAGTCTAAAGATCCCAAACCAGCTAGTTCTCAATATTTTGATGTTAGGCAAAGCTTAAAAGAAACTACTATCCTTATCTGTGATGATGAAGCTAGCCTCCTAACGGTGTTGTCTACTTCAATCGAGAAGGCGCTCGGAGTAAGAGTTTTAAAAGCCATGAATGGCAGACTTGCGCTAGAAGAAATTGATAATTCAGATACAGCGATCTCGGCTATAATTACTGATCTTAAAATGCCAGAGATGAATGGTTTAGATTTTATTCGGGAATTACGTAAGAGAGAACTAATGATGCCAGTAATTTTCTATTCAGGGTATGCTGAGATGGAAGACCTAAAAGAATTCATTAATTTAGGAGCATTTGCATTTTTGCCAAAACCTTTTAAAAAAGACCTGCTAATCTTCGAATTACAGAAAGCATTGAAAAACTATGAAACCCAATTCAGCATTCGAAGGTTAGCAGAACTGAATTTTAATACATACATAAAACTTGCGCATTGGTCATCAAAGATGATCAAAACTGACTATCATAGTTCAAAACTAGAGGAAGATGTCTTAGCAAATCTTAAGAAAATTCAAAATATAACCTATAAAATAGTTAATCAGAAATAGATAGATGATGCTTGTATTTTTTTAATATTGCAGCAATTTGAATATTTATAATTGAATCGTTCTGCTGTTTTTTAAGAAAATCTCATTTCGCTGAGTTTGTTAAGGGATCTTCGCTCTATCTCTTAACCTTTTATTTTTTACTTCCGATAAGCCGGCCATAACCTTTGTAAAGGTTCGTAGGAACTAGTAGCTTATGGATAATAAAAAATTAGGCAAGACTGGTAGTTTTGATGGTTCCTCAGATACCATAAGGGTTCAGGTTGGCTTGCTTGACAATTTGATGAACTTTATCGGCGAGTTGGTTCTGATTAGAAATCAATTCACGCAAGTTTCCTCGCAGAGGAAATCTGACGATAAAGTGGTAGCTCTTGGGCAAAATCTTAATGCTGTTACCAATGAATTACAAAATGATGTTATGAAAACTAGGATGCAGCCTATTGGTAATATCCTCTCGAAATTAAGTAGGATTGTTAGAGATTTATCTCGTGATCTAAAAAAAGAGATTGATTTATCAATTCAAGGTGCGGAAACAGAGCTAGACAAGACTTTAATTGAAGGTATAAAAGACCCTTTGATTCATATTGTAAGAAACGCGGTTGATCATGGTATAGAAAACCCTGATGTAAGGGTGAAAAAAGGTAAAAACGAGAAAGGAAATATTAGTATTAAAGCCTTCCACGAAGGTGGTCAGGTAGTTGTGCAAGTGATTGATGACGGAAAGGGCCTAGATGAAAAATTAATCGCTAACAAGGCAGTGAGTAAGGGTCTAGTTAGCAATGATGAAATACAAAATATGACCCGAAAACAAATTTTTAATTTAATATTTAATCCAGGATTTTCAACAGCTGCAAAGGTGTCAAGTATATCTGGCAGGGGCGTTGGAATGGACGTTGTTAAAACTAACATCGAGCAGATCAATGGCACCATAGAGCTAGATAGTCAGGAAGGGCATGGGTCAGCGATACTATTGAAGATACCTCTTACTTTGGCAATAGTTCCAGCAGTCATTGTACAAGTAAAAAACGAAAAATATGCAATTCCACAGGTAAAAATTCAAGAGCTAGTAATGGTTGAAGATAATGAACATGGAGAAATGATAGAATGGCTTGGTGGAAAGCCAATTTATAGGCTCAGAGGCAGCATATTATCGCTGATTTCTCTTGAACATGCCCTTGGACTGTGTCCAAAGGAAAACCCAATTCATACGAAAAATATAGCTGTACTCACAGCAAATAACTGTTCCTTTGGCTTGGTGGTAGATACCATTGTTGATTCCACAGATATCGTTGTGAAGCCACTAAGTAGTTTTCTCAAAAATGCCTCGGTTTATTCAGGAGCCACAATCATGGGGGACGGATCGGTTGCTCTCGTACTTGATGCAGTTGGCTTAGCAGAGGGAGAAGATATCTTTTCAGAACAATCTCAAAAATTTATCAATAATCAGGTAGAAGACCTAAGTTTAAAGCTCAATGAAACAGTCGAGGAATATCTACTAGTTGATCTTAACGTTCCTGGTAGATACGCAATTCCATTGGGATTTGTCCACAGATTGGAGGAATTTGATGAAGATGACCTAGAATATTGTGGGGATAATCTTGTGGTCAACTATGGTGATGATATATTGCCTCTTATCTCAGTTTTAGATTATGTAGATTTCAATGATATAAATAAAAGCGAAAAAAAATCGGCTAAGCATTCAGTTGCAGTAGTTAAACATTGTAATCAGTTTTTTGGCATACTTGTGGATAGTATTCTTGATGTTATTGAGATTAGAGGTGAGACAGAAGAAGGCTTGACTCAATCTGTAGGAATTGTTGGGAATGTAATCTATAAAGAGCAAATCATTGTCTGCATCGATGTATATTCGATCATAAGCGAATTCATTGGATTAGATTCTAGTGATCCCAATGCCGAAGTTCTAATGCTCTTACCAAAGAATCTTAGTATCCTTCTTGTTGAGGACAGTAATTCTTATAGAAATCATATTCAAAGGACTCTGAAAAATTTTGGGTTCAATGTTCATTCCGAAAAAAATGGTAGATTAGCCCACCAATATTTGGCTAATGCATCGAACAAGGACGTAGATTTTGTAATAACCGATATTGAAATGCCGGAAATGGATGGATTTGAGCTTCTTGAAAACATTCGTAACAGTGAAAAATGGGGCAATATTCCGGTAGTTGCTATGACGAGCCGCTATACTGACGACCTAATTCAAAGAGGGAAAGAACTTGGGTTCTCAGATTTTTTAAAAAAGTTTGATGAATCAGTATTGTTAAATTCAATGCTTAAGCACTTAGATAAACAAAAAAGTGCTGCTTAATGAAAAGAGGATCAAGATGACTCAAGAAGTACAAAATAGCCGGGCTGCTCAAAATACTCAATCAACTCATAGCACTCAATATTCGACTTTTTATGTTGCGGATCAGATCTATGGGATTGAAGTTACTCAAGTGCAGGAAATTGTAAAGCCTATGCCTCTTACTAAGATCCCTTTGGTGCCGGAATGTATCAAAGGACTCATAAACCTTAGAGGGCAAGTGACTACGGCAATTGGAATGCGTGAATTGCTTGGGATAAGCTCACAAACAGGCACTAGTGAAAATTCAGAATATATGAATGTGGTCTGTCAGTACGAGGATAATTTGGTGTCTTTATTAGTTGATGAGATTGGTGATGTATTTAGTGTTGAAGCAAGTGACTTTGAGCAGACTCCTCAAACGATCCCTAACTCTATCAAGAGATTTATGGTGGGAGTTTACAAGGTTAATAATTCTTCACTACTCAGTATCATCGATTTACAGAAAATAGTTAATTATTTAAATGAACTAAAATAAAGGGTGATTGTTATGGCTTCAAATGCAGCAAGGTTACTTCAAAGCGAGGATTCGGAGATTTCATCTGAAGAGTTTCGTGCTTTTAATGACAGTTCACCTATTAACATCATGTATTGTGATCTTAATTTTGAGATTAAGTATTTAAATGAATCTAGCTACAATACCTTACGTAAACTTGAAAAGGTCTTACCTATTCCAGCTGACAAAGTAATTGGATCAAGCATTGATGTGTTTCATAAAAATCCTTCACATCAGCGAAATCTGCTAAAAGATCCGCGGAACTTGCCGCATCGAGCTAAAATTGAGCTGGGAGATGAAATCTTAGATTTATTGATTTCTCCTATTTACAACAAAGTAGGCGATTACGTGGGCCCGATGTTAACTTGGGAAATCATTACTGAGAAAGTCAAAGTTGATAATCAAGCAGCACGTTATAACTCCATGTTAGAAAACGCCCCTATAAATATCTTGCTTGCTGATACGGATTTTACCCTTGTCTATATGAATCCTGCTTCTCGTGAGACTCTGAAAACTTTAGAGAAATATCTCCCAAGGCCTGTTGATCAGCTACTTGGAGAAAAAATAGATATCTTTCATCGCAAGCCAGAAATTCAAAGAAGCATAGTAAGAGATGATAGAAACCTTCCCCATCGTGCTGAAATCGGTGTAGGCCCAGAAAAGTTGGATTTACTTGTTTCGGCAGTTTACGACAAAGACAATAAATACATAGGCCCGATGGTGACCTGGGAAATCATTACTGAAAAATTAGAAAAAGAAAACGAGCTAGCTAGAATTCAGTCAATGATTGAAAATGCACCAATTAATATATTGATGGCAGATTTAGATTACAATCTAGTGTTTATGAATCCAGCATCTTACGAAACCTTAAAAACCATAGAACGAGAATTACCAAAGCCAGTTGACAAGTTGATTGGTGAAAAAATAGATATATTCCACAAAAACCCAGATGTTCAAAGAAAAATTCTCTCAGATCCGCGTAATCTACCTCATACCGCAAGGATAAAGGTTGGGCAAGATACCCTGCAGCTAAGGGTAAATGCCACCTATGACGCAAATCAAGAGTATTTAGGAGCAATGGTTACTTGGGAAGTGATTACTGAAAAAATTGCTCTCGTTTCTAATATTAAAGAAGCAGCAAGTTCATTGTCTGCGGCAGCCGAAGAAATGAATGCTACCTCTACGCAAATGACAGCAAATTCTGAAGAAACCTCTGCTCAGTCTACCAACGCGGCATCCGCTTCAGAGGAAGTGTCAAAAGGTTTTGATGCTGTAGCTACAAACATGGAAGAAATGCAAGCTGCAATTAAAGAAATTTCTAATAATTCTTCTCAGGCATCAAAAATGTCGAATGCAACCAAATCCCAAGCTGATGAAACCAATGTTAAGATCATGAAGCTTGGGGAAAGTAGCAATCAAATAGGTAAGGTTATTAAGGTTATCAGCTCGATTGCTCAGCAAACTAACCTTCTTGCGTTAAATGCTACTATTGAAGCCGCAAGAGCTGGTGATGCAGGAAGAGGATTTGCAGTCGTAGCCAATGAGGTTAAAGAATTAGCCAAGCAAACAGCAACTGCTACCGAGGAAATTACTTCAAAAATAGGAGCGATCCAAAGTGATACTGAGCAAACAGTCACCGCAATAGGTGCTATTAGCGAAAGTATTAAAAAACTTAACGATATTTCTGGTTCAATTGCTGCTTCGATTGAAGAACAAGCTGCTACCTCTCTGGAAGTAACCAGAGTTGTTGATGAATCTAACAAGGGTGTTCAAGCTATTGCGGACAACATTAAAAATGTTTCTAAGGCTGCATCTGAAACCAGCTCTGGAGCAAACCAAATATTAGAAGCGAGTCGTTCACTAAGTAGCCTTGCTGAACAGCTAAATACCTTAGTCAAGAATATGGATCTTTGAGCGAGTAGGAACTTGGGAAAGATAAAATTATGAAAGTACTCATTGTTGACGATTCTGTAGTGTTTCGCCGGAAAATCTCTGAGGTGCTGGAAGAACTACCTGAATTCCAGGTAGTTTCTTCAGCGTCTAATGGAAAGATTGCGCTCAAAAAACTTGACCATTATGATATCGATTTAATGATCATAGACTTAGAAATGCCGGTATTAGATGGTGAATCCACGATCAAAGAAATTAAAAAACTTGATATCCGCCCTAAGATTGTCGTATTCACTTCCAATAGCATGAGTGGAGCAAGTCATGCCCTGAATGCCTTAGAATTAGGGGCAGATGATTTTGCCTTAAAGCCTGCAGGTTCAAGCGGTTCTATGGAAGAAGTTCGTGATCAGGTTGCCTCTGAATTAGTGCCAAAATTAATGCAGTTTATTAAAAAACGAGCCCCTGCAGATCCCTCACCTACTATAGCCAAGGGAAAAGCACCTCGTTACCGCTATAATGCAGATACCTCGGAACATAAGGTAAAAAAAGATGAGTCTTCCTGGGTTAAGGTCAAGCTTGATATATTTAAACCTAAGGCCATAGTCATCGCCTGTTCTACAGGTGGACCAGCTGCTTTAGAAGAGTTGTTTGATGGTCTACCAAAGTTTTCTTTTCCCATATTTATCGCTCAGCATATGCCACCAATGTTTACCTCACAGCTGGCAAATAGGCTAGATCGAGTTACAGAGAATAATGTTGTCGAAGCATCGGATGGAGATTTAGTAGAACCAGGAATGGTTTATTTGGCTCCGGGTGGCTATCATATGAACGTAGTTTCTGAAAGTGAAAAGTGTAAAATCAGTCTAAACCAAGAAGCTCGAAGAAACTTTGTTATTCCGGCAGCTGACTACACATTTGAAAGTAGTTCTCAGATTTACAAAAACTATTTAATGGGGTTTGTACTCACGGGAATGGGAAGTGATGGTTGCGATGGTGCGATTGCAATAAAAAATGGTGGTGGTGGAATTGTTATCCAAGATGAGGATTCATCTACAGTTTGGGGTATGCCAGGGGCAGTATATGAAGAAAATGCCTATGATGCAGTGAAATCTTTATCGAATTGCCGAGAACTTATTCTTAGCTATAGCCATTATGGGGAGAAAAAATGATAAAACCCCAAGTATTAGTTTCGAATTCCATCACAAATACGGTGAAATTTCTTAATTATCGTTTAACCAATAAAGAGAAAAGCATAAAATTTCTTAAGGAATGGCTTGGTTCTTTTCCCGGGATTAGCACTAAAATTAGTCAGTTTATAGGCGATAAGCTAGAAGAAGATTCATTATCTTCAAATAATGGCACAACTATTTACGAGATACCTTATGAAGAAGTACTTGATCTTATTCATACTCAGATACCCCAGTTAATTGGAGTAATAAAAAATCTTGATCGAAAAGCTCATTCAGCTTCTGTTGGACAGGTGCATAAGCTGGAATTAAAAAATGGTGTTGAATATGCTGTCAAAATTCAGTATCCCGGGATTGCTAAAGTCATAGACCAGCAAATAAACAAACTTTTTAAATTTTATAAATTTATTCCATTTTTTCATAAGAAAAACTTTGAGGCAGAAAATTATAGAAACTTATTTGAAGAACTTTTGAAAAGCGAAATAGACTATGTGAGGGAAGCAAAGAAACAAAAAATATTTTTTGATCATTTTAATAATCACTATACTAGAGCCATTGTTCCTAAAATATATACGGCAAATTGTAATAAGACTATTCTTTTGCAAGATTGGGTCGAAGGAATATCAGTTGATTCCTTTGTTTTGAAGGATAAATCTGAAAAAATAAAAGCTGCATCAAATTTGATAACAGTTTTTTTTGAAATGCTCTTTGGCTTAAGGTGTTTTCAGACTGATTTTAACTTTGGAAACATCAGTTTTAAGTTGAATACAGCTGGGAAATTTGATGCGATCATCTTGTATGATTTTGGTGCCACCCTGGTGCTTGACGACAATCATGCAGCTGTAATGTGGTCTTTCCTTAAAAACGTAGTAGAGGAAGAAACACTCTCGCCTTTTGATTATTTAATTAGCCTTGGTTTTGATGGTAGCAAACTAAAGTATATTGCCCATCTATTACCTGCTGTGATTAGCTTATTGTTAGAGCCATTTTCAGCTGATAGACCCTACAAGATTTCTGAATGGAATTTAAAAGAAAGACTAAATTCCATCCTAGGGGAAGATCGATGGTGGTTTCGAGCTGCAGGACCACCTTGGTTTTTTATATTTTTAAAAGCAGTAAATGGCTTATTTATGCTGCTTGAAAAATTAAATGTAAGTATTAACTTTTATCAAATATACAAGAATTTTAAAAGTAGATCTTGTTACACTGATAAAGTAAAAGTCCTGGTGAAAAAAGATCAGTATATTCAATTTGATGTCAAGAATTATACTTCTAAAGATTTTTCAAAATACCTTAATATTAAGCTTATCGAAAATAATAGGGAGAAGGTAGATCTCCAAATGCCCTGCCGAGTAGTAGATATGATTGAAGAACTTATACCTGAAAAATACTTGGGTATTATTGAAGAAAAAGGCATAGAATTTAGTGAATTGAAGAGAAAAGTACAACGTTCCGGCTATGTGAAGCAAATACTGATTGAAGAAAAATATGAAGATCAAAAATTAAAAATATGGATTTCATAGAGTGTAGAGCCTGATGAAGAATCTAGAAAAATATATTAATGAATATATCGAGGAATCCTTAGAGTTACTTGATAATGTCTGTGATGAATTTCTGGAAATAGAAAAAGATAATGTCCAGGATCAAGCTGGAGTTTATAAGTCTATATATCGGTCAATGCATACGATTAAAGGAAGTTCTCAACTTTATGGAATATATCATATTGGCAACGTTGCTCATGGTCTAGAAACCTGCCTAGATAGTGTAAGAAAAGGGAAAGTTAATTTATCTAAAAACCTGCTTGATCGTATTTTAATTGCTATAGAATATATAAGGAAAAAGCTAGAGTCTTTATACGATCATAGCAAGTTGACACCTGAATATTTAAAGGCTGATAATGAAACAATAAGAGTTACTTGTTCAGTATTTGCCGAAATATATGAAAAATTTGAACCTTTGAACTTTATTGATTCGCCAGAGGGGCTAAGTTTAAATCCATTTTACGAAGTAAAATATATAAGGGATCACAATAGATCAAGTGTTACTTTAAAGCAACAAGCATCTGAAGAAAAAACCTCCGAAGAATCAACTGAAGTTAAGGTTGATAAAATTGAGGATATCCAGAAAATTAATCCAAAGCCTGCAAGTGAATACTCTGATAAAAAAACGTCTAGTGGAATTATAGAAAGCAAATCAAACACCAAAATTGAAGAGAAGCCCAAATCAAAATCTGGAATTAAGAAGAAAAAAGTATCACTTGATGAGATTGAAGGTGTCAAATTTGGTTCTTTTGGCGCACCTCTAAAAAAGAGCGAAACCAAGATACATAATTCTCAATCAAAATCTGGAATTAAGAAGAAAAAAGTATCACTTGATGAGATTGAAGGTATTAAATTTGGCTCTTTTGGAGATCCTCCCAGTAAAGCGATAGAAAGCAAAAAATTAGATCCTTCTGATGAAAATCAAAAAACAACAAGCATCAGTAAACCGGAAATGGGAGTTGAGACAGGGCATGATCAAGTTAGTGATACGGTAAGAGTTCCGGTAAGTATCTTAAATAACCTAATGAATTTAATTGGTGAGTTAATTTTAATTCGTAACCAATTACTTCAGTTAAATAGTCAAAACAGTGAGTATGGCGATGTTTACTCATTTCTGAGTCAAAACCTTAATGTTTTAACCAATAAACTACAAAATGAAATACTGAAAACCAGGCTTCAGCCGATCAATTTAGTTTTTTCTAAATTGAAGCGTAGTGTGAGGGATTATTCAAGAAAAAGTGACAAAGCGGTACGTCTGGATATTAGTGGTCAACACACCGAGGTTGACAAAACTATCTTAGAGTCCATAGAAGAGCCAATTTGTCAGTTAGCTAAAATAGCTGTTTTAACTGGTATAGAAACGCAAAGTGGCCGAATAAAAAACAATAAGCCAGAAAAAGCTATCATATCAGTTAATGCGCGGCGAGAGGGTGGTCAGATTATTGTCACGGTTGCTGATGATGGATGCGGACAAAATCTAGATAAAATTAAGGAAATAGCAATTAGCGAAGATTTAGTAACTACCCAAGAAGCAGGCCATTTAGATGAAAAGACCACTTTGTATTTTCTTTTCGCATCTAGTGTTTCTAAAATTCTTTATAAGAATTGTGGTCCTGATTGCAGACTCGATATTGTTAAAGAGTCACTAGAAAAATTTGGTGGTTCTATTGATATAGAATCATTTTTCAACACTGGTACAAAATACACTCTTAAACTTCCTTTGACCTTGACGATACTTCCCGCTCTTATAGTTCAAGCTAAAGAAGATATGTTTGTTATACCGCAAGCAAATCTTGTTGAACTTTCAAGAATTGATATTTCTGAGGATAAAGGAAAAATCGATTGGTTAGGAGGCTCTCCAGTATACAAACAAAGAGGTCGTATATTACCCTTGCTCTTTTTGAATGAAGTATTGGAAGGTAGTAAACAATCTACTAAAGAATACTTTGAACACTTAGAAGTTGTAAATTTGGTTGTTTTGGTGGCAGGAAACTGCCGATTTGGTTTGGTTGTCGATGAAATTATTAATTCTACTGATATTGTAATTAAACCCTTGATAAAGTTCTTGACCAAATCTACGATTTATTCTGGAGCCACTATTATGGGTGATGGTAAAATAGCCTTAACATTAGATGTCTTGCGACTTGCTAATCTCTATAATCTTATGCAAAATCTTGATCAAGGGCAACAATATATTGATAGAGCAAATCAGACATCGTTGACAGGAAAATCTAAAATAAATGAGTACCTTTTAATAGATATTGGTATCCCTGGTTTTTATGGAATACCTTTGGATAAGGTCAATAGATTAGAAGAAATAGATGAAAGCAAAGTATTCTATAAAGGTAAGATAAAAGCAGTAAACTACAGACATAAAGTGATGCCCTTGCTTCCTAGGACTGGAGCTAAGAAAGATGAGAATTATAAACTCATCGTATTAAAAATGGCAGAAGGTTTTTTTGGTCTCGAAGTCAATGAGTTTATGGATATAATTAGATCGGATGAACCTTGTCAAGGCAATGAAACAGATGATGAAAATATCAAGGGAAGTATTATTTATAACGAAAAAATTATAAATATTCTCGATGTTGATAAAATGCTTAGTCATCTAAGGGTGAGTTCCGGAAAAAATGTAGCCTAAGTTGGATGTTAATCCAGGAGGAGTTGTGAAGTATATAGGTAAACTGTTGCTTAAGGATAATCTCCTTTCCAAAGATAATCTTTTAGAGTGTATGGTAGAAAAAGTAGAATCAATACCGCATCTCTCAAGAGTTGTTTATGATAATAAATTGCTGGATATTGATCAGCAACTAGAAGTTTTCAAATTTCTATCAGAAAACTCAACAAATTATATTGGTGCTTGCAAATCTCTAAATATATGGAATGAAAAATTTGAAAATGAAATTTTAAAAGTAGTTGAAGAGAAGAATAAGACACTGTCTGAGATTATAATTTCCAAAAAATATGTAAGCTGGGAAAAGTTAATCGATATATTCGATCGATTTTTTAATGATGATAAGAACCAAGTTATGGAGATTAAGGGAAGCTCCCCAAACTCATCTGCCGAACCTGAAGTAAATGACATTTCCAAATTCGTGTCATTGTATGAAAATTTCTTCAACCAAGAAAAATTCAATCAAATTGAAGCATTATTAGATGGGGTTGGATCAGGAAGTGTATCAATATGCCAAAATCTTAATAAAGAATATGAGGAGATAAAATCATTATTATTTGAGGTGTACTCAAGTGCAGAATTTATTGAAGCGACCCAATCTATCAAAATTCTAGGTGCCATAATCGATTATATAAATAGAATTATTGAAAAGAGTGAAAACGGCAATGAAGATATATCAAGGCTAGCAGCAACAGCAAGTGTTCAAATAAAAAAAGGATTGGTGCTTAGCTGGGAACTAAGGGAAAACTTAGTAGCATCAGGATCAGAAATTTCAAAAATGGCCCCGAAGCAAGAAGTCATAGATGAATGTATTGATGAATTATTGAATCAAAAGAAAAAAAATTAGTAAGGACTAAATATGGAAATTCTAATTGTTGATGACTCAAAATCAGTCCATAATTTTATCAAAGGATCATTAGATGAGTATAATCAAATAAACTTCACTTCGGCATTTTCAGGTAAAGATGCTCTTGAGTTTATTGATATTCAAAAAAAACATTTTGATATTGTCCTGCTGGACTGGGAAATGCCTATTATGGACGGTCCAGAAACCATTAAAGCGATTAGGGGTGTCAACCAAGAAGTTCCAATAATTAAAATCACATCAAAAAATAAAATGGAAGACATCCAAATGGCCTTAAATCTTGGAGCTAATGACTATATTATGAAACCTTTTACGGATGATATTTTAGTAGAGAAGTTGAACAATTATATTAGTTTGGATAAATAGTTATGACTAATGAAAAACATTTAGAATATTTTTCTGAATTGATAAAAAATAAGATTGGAATTGTTTACATTAAGGAAAACTATTATCAGCTTTCTTCTAGATTAGAAGATATCTGTAAACAATTAAAAATTGAATCGGTAGACGAGTTTTATCGCCAATATAAACAAGCTGAACTTCAAGGCGATCGGACTCTCGAAAATATGCTTCTTGATACAGCAACTAATAATGAAACCAAATTTTTTCGCGATATCGGCGTCTTCAACGCCATAAAATCCGTGCTTGAGGAATATTTGAAAGCAGGAAAAAGTTATCTTAATATTTGGAGTGCAGCGTGTAGTACTGGACAAGAACCCTATACCTTGGCGATGATTTTGTATGATTTAGAAAAAAAAGGTTATAATTTTAAATACTATATGATGGCAACTGATTATTCAGATCGAGTTTTGAAGCATGCTTCAGAAGGCGTTTATACTCAACTTCAGGTGCAAAGAGGTTTGAGTGCACCAATGTTACTAACGCACTTTGAGCAAGACTCAGAGGGAAAATTTCCAAATTGGCGTGTTAAACCCTATCTTAAAAAATCGATAGTTTTTAAACAAATGAATCTTATTGAACCTTGGGGACATGTTGGAAGTTTTGACCTAATTTTATGTAGAAATGTTCTTATTTATCAAAGTAGTAAAAATAAAAGATCAATAGTTTCAAGATTTTGTGAGCATCTTATTGGAGATGGTTACCTAGTGTTAGGTGGTACTGAAAGTATGATTGGATTAAGTGATCAGTTCGAAGTGAAAAAAGTCGGTGGATCTGTAATCCATCAAAAAGTTAACAGTAAAAAAGCAAGTTAAAATAGTTTCCTTGATCAAAATGGTGGTTTATGGCTGAAGATTCATTGGGTGTAGTTATCGGAATAGACGATGACAAAAACTTTTTAAATCTTATGAAAAAGCAGTTTGAAAGTTATAACTGTGAATTTAAATCGATAACTGACCCTGATTTTCTTTTAGATCTAGTAGAAGAAAATATAGACTCTCTATTGTGTATAGTTTCTGACTATAATATGCCTAAAATTAATGGTATCGAACTAGCAAAAAACGTAATTAAATTATATAAAAATGTTCCAATTATATTAGCATCAGGATTTATTTCGCTTGAAGATGCTAATAAAATGATGAAGAACGATCTTTCAGGTTTTGTTGGAAAGCCTGTATCAAAAGATGAAATAGATGAAGTTTTCGAATATGTAATCAAACCAAGAAAAGAAGATCTTGACGAAAAAAAATCTCTTTCCAAGTCTTTTTTCGAAGAATCTGAAAATATTTACGAAGATATCGAAAATACATTTGCTGACTATAATCAAGAATTTAGTGAAGAATTTTTAGTAGGGCTATTTAGATTTGTTCATACACTAAAGGGTAGCAGTGGTATCCTCGAAAGACCGCATTTCACAAACTATCTTCATAAAGCCGAGAATTATCTAGATTTTCTAAAATCTAATCATTATCAGGTAGATGAGTCAACTTGCCAGTTGTTATTTAGTTGCTGTGACTTCGCTTTTAAGTTCATTGATGAACTCAAGCAAGGTAAAGCTCCTTCTGAACTTTATAAGATATTCGAAGAGAAAATAGATGCCATTAATGATATGATGGAAACGAAAAAATATACTAAATGGACAAAAAAAGTTGATACGGAAGATCCTGCTGCAATTGATAGTAAGGTTAAAAAGGATGGAACTGTTCAGGTTAGTGTTGAGTTATTGGAAAAATTTTTACTACAGAGTAGTAAAATCACCATGCTTAAAAATATGCTAGATAAACTTGCGCAAGCTATTCTTAAAGATTTTCCGCGAGAAAAAAAGATATATAATCTGGTGATTTTGCTTGATGAAATGAATAAGATAAATAGTAGTATTCAAAATCAAATAGTTGATCTTCGAAAGATTCCTGTAAATAGGATCTTCAAAAAAGTAAAACGAATCATACGTGACGTTGCTTTTAAATTGAACAAACCTATTAAAACTGAGATCGCTGATAATAATGTGAGATTAGATCCTGCAATATCCGAGGTCTTGACAAATTCCCTTGTTCATTTGGTTCGTAATGCAATTGATCATGGTATTGAGTCCCCAGAACAGCGATTAGAACTCAATAAGCCAAAAGATGGATCTGTAAATCTTGAGGTAGATGAAACCGAGTCGTCAATATCTTTGAAAATTTCGGATGATGGAAAAGGGATTGCTAAGGATAAAATACTGGATAAAGCTCTTAAGAACGGCTTGATTAATCAAGAAGATATTAAGCGTATGGATGAATCGGATATTTATGGTCTTATTTTTAATTCAGGGCTGAGTACTGCAGAGAAAGTATCAGAGATATCTGGCCGAGGAGTTGGACTAGATATGGTCAAGGCTTCAATCGAAAAATATAATGGTCGAATTTTAGTAAATAGCACAGAGGGTAAAGGTACAGATTTTCTAGTTAGCATTCCCAAACCCAAATCTGTGTCTATAATAAGTTCTCTTGTAGTCGAAATTAGCAATAGTTTCTATGCGATCGACCAAAATTTGATATTTGGCATAAAGCTTTTAGGGCTTTGTAAGGATCAAATATGGGTAATGAATAACCGATTGTTTATTGCGGTATTTGATAAACTTCTGCCAATTATAGACGTAGAGGCTTTATTTAGCCGCCTAGATCGTGAATTGACCCTTAATGATGATATTTTGGGAAAATACATACTGTTTCTTCAAGAAAAGAGTGTTCTTTATTCAATTTTAGTGGATGATATAGTTGGATCTGAGGAGTCCGTAATCAATAAAATACTCCCAATAGTCAATAAAAGAAATTTCTTTAAAGGTGCGACCTTTATGGGGGATGGAACAATAGGTTTGGTTTTAAATGTTAACCAGATTGGAAATGTTTTCAGTTCTAATGAGACAAGATCAGATGGGATCAAAGTAGACGTTAATAATAATGAAAACCACGCTTTTGAAGAAGTTTGTTATTTACTCTTTGATATCGGTTATAAGCATAAGTTTGCCATTCTATTAGATGATATTTTTAGATTTGAAAGATTTAATCAAAAGGAAGTTGAGAATATTGGGAATTTTAAGCAGATATATTACAGTGGGAAAGTTTTGAATGTGCTCGATCTATATGAACTCATGGATTTAGCTGATAAAAAAATTGATAAACAATATGGAAAGAGTTTTGATATGATGGTCTTTAAACAAGATCATCATTTTATTGGAATACCCACCACTGAAGTGGTGGGTACATATAACTACTCTGGTAAAATAAAGAAAAATATTACTAGAATTGATGGTTTTCTAGGGAATTTTAATCACAGTCAACATGGTTTGGTGACTATTGTAGATATTGCTGTAATTTTAAAGGAATATATCAATAGGCTCAAATCTAAAAAAGTTAAGAAGCCTTCAAAAGTAGCCTGATTTCAGATTACTGATAGGCTTCTACTATACTTCTGAATTCTTTTAACCTAAATGGCTTGTTTAAGATTTTTGTGTTTTCATCTAGGTTTAGCTCATCGATTCTATCGTTATATCCTGTGATGATATAAAAAGGAGTGATTGTATCAAACTCTCTGAATTTTTCTAGAAGTTTTAATCCATCTAGTTTTGGTATTGATAAATCAGAAAAAACCATTTCAAATTTGTGAAGATTTATGAGTCTTAAGGCGGCTTCACCATCAATTGCAGAGTGAACATCATGACCCCAATTAGTCAATGAAGAACAAAGGGCTTCATTAAATGAAGGATCATCTTCTACTACCAGGATTATCAAGCTTTATCCTCCTTTTGCACCCTCAGCTATTAATTTTAGTTATTATGTGATTATATGATTTTATTTTTTCTAAAAGCTAAATTCTAGCCATTGACAATTTTTTTAAGGTGGACCGAAACATCTTCTTCACTAATTATATTGATCTTTTCATTGAGAGCTTTTATGATTTCTTCCTCAATGTAGTGGTCAATTGAGGATTTTACTAAATCTTTGATTTTATTTTGTAATTCTAAAGGAATTTGAACGCTTTTATTCTCACCAATATGAACAACATTGCTTGAATCTTCCAGCAATGATTCGTCATTTTCATCAGCAACCTGATTGATTCTAGTGACATCATCACTGTCTTCATTTGAATTATTTGATATTTCGTCATAACTGTTATCGTCGATCGACTCTAATTTTTCCTCAGTTTCGGGAGTTTGGTTGTCGATATGATCTGTGGCTTCAGATGTAGGTTTCATTCCTTCTTTCATGAAGTTTGAGATAATTAAAAATGCATTAACCCACTCTCTTTCTAAAGCGTCAGTCCATTTTTCAGCAAAGAAAAAATTTAAGGTTTTTAGTAGAGAACATCCAACCCACTCAAAATGAATTTCTTCGGTTCCGTATTTCAAATGTCTATTTCCTAAGTCATTTAGATATTTTTTCAATTTAGTAGAGTCTTCAAGGTGTTCTACTACATAGGCTAATGAGTTGATTAGAGCTTTTTGTTGCATTTCAAGGTCTACACCTTGAAATAAGTTTCTTGAAGATGGAAAGTCAGTGAAAAGGATTTCATAAAACTTGTCTGCTACATTTGCAGCAATGGGTTTAATAATATCAAAAGAATCACGTATTTTTTTTACATCAAGGCCACTCATGTCTTTCCTCCATAAAATGCGCAGTCGCAGGCAGTCACATAACTATTCGTCCGTTATAAGAAATTAATTAGATCACTTAATAATAATATTAAATATTTAAAAGTGGTATGAATTGTGAAATTGGATAACAACTGAACTTACTGGGTTTTTTTGTCAATATTAATCATTTTAGTTTTGCCAATATAAGATTTTTTTGTAATTGGGTTCTTGGTAACTTTCCTGATTTTATTTAATATTGATGTTATTTTTTGAAGATTTGAAAGAGCATCTTCAAGATGTTTTTGATTTTTTTCTCCTATTTCTTGGAGGATTTCCATATTATGCATTGCGCTAGTAAGAGGAGTGTTGATTTCATGATTATAAGTTACAATCATCGCATTTAGAGTTTCTAGCTCATTATTCCTTAAACTTTCTATGTAATATTGGTTTAGCCCTATTTGAGTTCTTATTCTAGCGGTGAGAATCTCAATATTTATTGGTTTTGTTATATAGTCATTTGCTCCAAGTTTTAAAGCTTTTACGACTTCTGCAGGATCATTTTTTGCCGTAGCAAGAATGATAGGTAGTTCAACCATGCTATATAGCTTTCTAACCTCGCTAAGTACCTCTAGGCCAGAAATTCCTGGTAGCATATAGTCCAGTAGGATTAGTGTGGGAGGTTGAGTTTTTATGAGTTCAAGACAGGATTCACCATCTTCCAAGACAGTAGTCTCATATTCTCTTTTCTCGAGTTGCTCTGCTAATCGCGTAGCTGTAATTTCATCGTCTTCTACAATAAGTATGGACATACCAATCTCTGTTAAAGTTTAGATAGATTTGTTTTTAAGTCAGTAAGTGCAGAATTTAATTCCACAAGCTGAGGTTTTAGTTCTTCTAGGAGTTGAGGAATTGCCTCTAGATCCTTATTCTTTGCTAGGTATTCAATTTTTCTTAATATTTTAAAGGGACTATCGACTGTGAAGTTTCCAATTGCACCCTTGAATAAATGAGAGGAGTGAACAATTTCTACAGCTTCGTTTTTAGTGATTGACTCTTCGAGAGAGCTTAGATATTGACCTGATTTTTTGTGATATATTCCAATCATTTTACAAAGTATTTCTTCATCCCCTTTAAATTCCTCAAGTAATTTCTTGTGAAATTGTTCTTTGTCGATACCGATATTTTTCGAATTATGACTCATGATTTTTTAATACTCTGTGTAAACGCCTATTCTACAATTATGATATCGACAACAATTTTTTTTACTTAAGTGCAAAAATTTATTTTTTAGATTGTGACTGCTATCTTATCTATAATTTCATTATAAATATTTATATATTTAATGGTAACAATCGATCGCCCAATTAATACTAAGTTATTAAAATTATTAATTGATTGACGATTTGTTTACGTGTGGTATAAAGTATGGACGATGAAGTTACCGATAAACTTTTAGACTATACTTCAAAAATAGCTCGTAATGTGAACTATGATTTCCAGACATAAAATTCATCAAATATAGGATTAGAAATGGGTTTTTATAAGCAACTCCCTTTAACTTTTAAATGCACCTTAACCCGAGCCTATCTGTTTATTGTTTTTTCAGCAATTTTTTCAACTTATAGAATATCGCCTGTGTTTGCAGCCCAAGTACAGTGCGAGTTGAATAGGCCTATTCGTTTTGCTGGGCTTGATTGGGACAGCAATATTTTTCTAACGGAAGTCGCTAAGTATATTGTGGAAACAAGTTATGGGTGTAAGGCAAACTCGGTTCCTGGGACTTCCCTACCCCTTTTAGCTGGCATGATGAAAAAAGATGTCGATGTTATGATGGAGGTCTGGCTCGACAATGTGAAAGAAGCCTGGAACAAAGGAATCAAAGAAGGTTCTGTAGTCAATTTGGGGGTCACTTTTAAGGGGGCTGTTCAGGGGTTTTATGTTCCTAGGTATCTTATTGAGGGTGATCCAAAACGGGGAATCAAGGCGGCGGCACCAAATTTGGCTTCAGTCAGTGATTTACCGAAGTATAAGGAACTCTTCAAAGATCGAGAGGAACCTAAAAAAGGTCGGTTTTATAATTGTATTCTTGGCTGGAGCTGCGAGGTTATAAACACAAATAAGCTTAAAGCCTATGGACTAGATAAACATTACACAAACTTCCGCCCTGGTACAGGGGCAGCTCTTTCTGCCGCTATATCATCAGCTTATAAGCGCGGAAAACCATTTGTTGGGTATTATTGGGAACCAACCTGGATTCTAGGAAAATATGATATGGTGATGCTAAATGAACCTAAGTATAACGAGAAGGATTGGTCAACTTTGATAGATCAAAAAGCTAAGAATCCGGTCGGAGTGGCATACCCTGTCAAAGATATTTATCTAGGTGCTAGTAAATCCTTTTACGACCAAGCTCCCGAGCTAGCTAAATTTCTCAAGGCCTTTGAAGTCACTAAAGATCAAATTAATGAAGCTTTGGGGCTTATGGAAGAAGGTGGACTAAGTCATAAAGAAGCTGCAATCAAGTTCTTAAAAAAATACCCAAGCCATTGGAAGTCTTGGCTAGACAAGGCGGGGGCAGCTAGGGTTGAAGAAAAGCTGAATCAAAATAGTTAAGAAAGGAGATACGCGATGTTTCCCGAACGGTTGCAGTATTCCTTTTCTGAACCCATTAACCAAGCAATTGATTGGATCGTAGTTCAATACGGCGACAGCTTTGAACAATTTTCAGATTTCCTCCTGAAAATCCTTATTTTCTTCGAGGATTTGCTCCGGGAAACCCCTTGGTGGCTCTTTTTATCAAGCGCTTTTTGCTTAACTTTTTTTATTAGCCGTAAATGGTCGCTCTCTTTATTTATCGTTGGGCTTTTCTTTCTTATTGGAGTTTTAGGCTTATGGGATAAGGCAATGCAATCCTTATCACTAATGTTGGTAGCTACAGGATTTTCAATTTTTATAGGGATTCCCCTCGGGGTTCTTCTATCACGCTCTGAGCGAATGCGAAGGGTATGTTTGCCGCTTCTTGATATTATGCAAACGATGCCAAGTTTTGTTTATTTGATACCGGCTCTCATGCTTTTTGGTCTTGGAAAAGTTCCTGCGATATTTGCAACTATGATTTATGCTTTACCTCCACTTATTAGGCTTACAGACCTTGGGATCCGTTTGGTCGACAAGGATGTATTAGAAGCTGCAAGAGCTTTTGGAGTGAGCTCTCATGAAAAACTTTTTAGTATAGAGCTGCCATTAGCTTTTCCGAATATTATGGCTGGAATTAATCAAACAACAATGATGGCACTGTCTATGGTGGTCATTGCGTCCATGATCGGTGCTAGGGGATTGGGTGAGCAGGTGCTTCTGGGTATTCAACGTTTAGATGTTGGGAGAGGAACTGAGGCTGGTATAGCGATCGTGGCTATTGCTGTGATTCTGGATCGATTTACTCAAAGCCTAGGAAACAAAATAAAATCTTCATACAGCTAAAGGTCGAACATGGATCATATTATAAGGCTAGAAGGTGTCAGTAAGCTATTTGGAAAAAGTGAGCAGGCAGTATTTGAACGTTATAAATCTGACTTAGATCGTGAAGAAATCTTCTCCCAGACCCAGCATAACCTTGCGCTAAAGCAAGTGAGTCTGAATATAAATCGCGGTGAAATTTTTGTCATTATGGGCTTGTCAGGGTGCGGAAAATCAACTTTGATTCGGCACATAAATTTGTTGATTGAACCTACAAGAGGAAGGGTTTTTATCGACGGGGTTGACCTTGCATCTTTATCTCCGAAGGAAATACAGAATTTTCGACGACACAAAATTAGCATGGTTTTTCAAAATTTTTGCTTACTCCCCCACAAAACAGTACTTAATAATGTAGCTCTAGGGCTGAAAGCCCAGGGCATGCCTAAAAAGGACTTTCTTAAGGAAGCCAATAAGTGGTTAGAACTCGTTGGTCTTAAAGGTTATGAGTATTCTTTTCCAAATCAGTTATCTGGAGGAATGCAGCAACGAGTGGGCTTAGCGAGAGCTCTAGCTACTAATCCTGATATTCTCTTAATGGACGAAGCTTTTAGCGCACTTGACCCCCTTATAAAAAGAGAGATGCAAGATCAGCTATTGCAGCTACAGAAAGAGCTGAAGAAGACGATTGTTTTTATTACCCATGATTTAGATGAGGCTCTTAGGTTGGGTGACCAAATCGCTATTTTAAAGGCCGGAGAAGTCATTCAAGTAGGGCCTCCACAAGAAATTCTCTTGAACCCTTCATGCGACTATGTGCGGAACTTTGTAAAGGATGTGAATCGCTATCATATTCTTACTGCAAAGTCCTTACTCCAGCAAACTGAGCCAATTGAATTGTCTGCAAGCTTTAGTCCCCAAAAAATTAAGCAAGCCATTGAAAGCTATCCTCTTAAAACCATTTATTTTGTTAATCAGGAACGCGAATTTCTTGGAGGAGTAGATAAGGATTTTTTTAAATCAAGCGATTCTATTTCCTTTGATCATAGGGTTCTCAAAGAAAAATTGCAGATAGGGCCAAGTATTTTAATTGACACACCTTTAGAATCTATTTTACCTGATATGTTTAGTAACCCAAACCCACTTCCAGTCCTTGATAAACAAAAGCATTTTCATGGTGTTGTTTCAGAAAAAAGAGTGATCGAAGCATTAGGTTCGTAGTTTCTTGCTTATCAAATTACCCTCCTTCTTCTGTACCAAAAAAAAATATACCTGATTGAAGAACGGTTTTAATTTAATAACGAAATATCGAAAATAAAATTAATTTTAAACATATGTAAATCCCGTCCCTGTACACCTATGTTGAAATGAGGGTTAACTTGTGGTCAAATGTTTTCAAAAGTAAACACATAAGCAAGGAGGCTTGGAAATGAAAAATCGGGCTATATTATCGACCTTTTTTACTTCATTGATTGGCTTTGTTTTGGCGTCTTGTGGCGAAAAACAGGAAACCTCTAATTTAGAAGGAGTAGAGTCACCATATTTAGGAATGACTGTCGGTCGAGGATATGACTACTTTAATCGAAATGCCGTCAGGGGGGATTGTATCGTTGATCCCGAAGGGAAAATGAAGGAATCGTTTAGAGGCGTGGAAGATAGTATTGAAAGTTACATTACACAAACAATGATTTCATCTCATGAAGAATTGATGAAGGAATTAGAGATTAGCAACAATTCATCTATAAGGAGCCTGTTTTTCTCGGCAGATCCTAAATTTAAGATTTTTCAAAAGTTCAAGAGCTCAGAACATTCGTTAACTTTCTTGTATTCTCTAAAAATTGCAACACGAGAATCTACTTTGAGTTCATTGAGCAAAGATGATTTGAGCCCTGTAGCAAGAGAGCTGATAGAAAAGAAGGATTATCAGGGTTTTGTGAGGCTATGTGGTACCCATTTTGTTCGCTCCATAAGTTATGGTGGGGAGTTTTCACAAGTATTTGAAATAGATGAAAAGGACCAAAGCCGCATAAGAGATTTCAAATCAGCCTTAAAAGGTGAGTATAAGGTCATAGAAAGTGCCTCTAAAATAAAGGAGATCTTTAGCAAGAAAGTTAATTCTCGCTTTGTAAAAAAAGAAGCTTATCAAGTTGGTGGAGGAGTTTTATTAGGCGATGTTGATCCCAATAATTATCAAGATAAAATCGAGAAGTGGGTCAGCTCCCTGAGAGAGAACAAAGGGCAAGCTTTTAAGGTTGAGTTGGCCGATTGGCAAACTATTCTAGTGGATTATGAGAACCCTTATGTGGTGGAAAATCGAGAAGAAACCTTATTGGATGTTTACAAAATGATTCGCCAAAACAAAGTGAATTTAAGCAAGATCGTTTTTTCTTTGTTCTTGCACGGTAAAAAAAGATATTTGACCCAAGACAGCGTGAAAGAATTTAAAAAGGTTAAAAAAGACATAGAACAGCAGCAAGACCGACTTATGCGTTCTGGAAGGAAATGTTATTTGAATAAAAATAATTGTGAATTTAATGAAGAACAAATTGATCCAGATTTTATGGAATTGGAGCAAATAGCCCCAGTGGTCAGTGAAGAGGATCATCATAATAACAACGTCAAAACTGTTTTTAGTGTTCTTGGATTATTTGCTCTGCTTCTTCTACCATTATAATTATTTCTTAAATGAATTTAATGGTCGAGAGAGCTTTGTTTTTTAATTTGACTAGCAAATTACAAAATTAATTTCGTAGACCAGCTTCCATGACAATTGCGAAACCTTGAGATTGGCTAAGCAAACCACTTACCTCGACAATCACTTCGCTAAGCTGGTACATTTTGTTTAATTCTACTGTTAAACGAGACACTGGCGCTTCTGGGTATGTGCAAGGGGATTGAAAATCTTCTCCACAAATTTGATCATCTCGAGTGGGAAAGTTTTTTTCAGCGATCAGTGCGCCTTTAGCGCCATCCACTGAATGGTATACTTTAATATCTGTTGGTCGTTTTGAGAACCAATCTGTATAGATATCAACATATTTTACATAGGAAACCTGGTCTAAGTTGAATTCAATATCGATTGGATCTGCCCCAAGAGGAATGTTGGTATTAAGCTCCAAGATACTAACAGAAAATCCAAACTCGGTCCCATCTTCGATACACAATCTATCTGCTGCAGACCAGTAGAATCCACTATCAGTTGAACAGATTTCTTCTTCAGTAAAAATTTTTTCAATGCACATTTCTGTTTCAAGGTCCCAAGTGAACTCTTCGTTCACCTGACAAAGTTCTTGTTCAGAAAGTTCATGGTCTATTTGAAAAGGAAACAAAGTAATCACAATTTTACCTATTCCCTCTTCTTTTACAGTTTCTAGCTTAATGAGATCCTTAGAAATATTTTCACCCTTTAAATCAAAAATTTCAATAGTGGATATATCAAATCCCTCTTCAGTCTCAGCAAGGCAAGTGAATATGCCACTGTTTGAAGTGCAGCCGATGAGGTGAGCGCCCGTTATCATTATTGGACTTTCCATTTCAATTTCTGAGACTTCTTGGTCATCTGGTAAATCAAGATCTGCAAGCCAGTCAAGTGACTCAGTAGATATGCTATTTTCTATTTCATTTTCATCGTTCTCAGAAGGAGATTCAGAGCTTTCAAAATTTCTAGCTTCTAAATTATGGTTTTCTTGATCTGTTGTAGAAGAGTCAATCTTGCTAAATTTAGATTCGCCGCTACAACCTAAAAAGAATAGGAAGTTAGTCGCAAGAATAAAAAATTTTGTGCCTCTCAAATACAACATGGATTGCTATACTTTCCTTAAAACCAGATCGATTGAAAAATTCACCACTACGGTGAAAAAATCCCGAACACTCACTTTTTTTTCGTGAAAATTGCCTATCCTCTATATTAATATCACTATCGGATTGGAGAAGGTGTAAATTAGAATTAACGAAAAAAATTATTTATGGCTTAAATATCAGTTGATTAATCTCGGTAATTTCTAATTTTATATTTACAATCAATTATTCCATAACTTATTTTAAACTATATTTGATTAGAAGCTTATGGAAGAAATAGTACGATCTGAACAAATATCATATTGTATGAGTCTTCAAATTAAGGAGGAAGAAATAAGCGCAACAGAGCAAGTCGCAGGAAAGTTTACTCATGAGTTTAATTTGGAATAAACATTATCTAATAGTCAGCCTAAAAATATCTAAGTCAAAAGATCTAGCCCACTTGCTAAAGCTGAAGATGAAGATAATGATACAGAAATCTCTGATTTGGAGGCATACATTAAGGCTCTGTAGTAGCCTGTGATAGTCTCCTCTAATTCCTAAACCATACCCCTTTTAGCCCAAAAACCTTTTCTTTTTAAGTTCTTAGCTTTAAACTAAAAACGAATTTTTCGAAAAAAAAATAGGGGATAATCGCTATGCGTACTCAAAATGCTTTATTGCCAGAAGTGAAAGAATTTATCAATAAGCCGCTCTTAAATCTCATTGATGGCCAGTGGCTACCCTCGGTTAAGGGAGAAGTTTTTTCGGTTGAAAATCCTTCCAATGGAGATGTGCTGACCAATGTTGCTTATGGAAAGCTTCAGGATGTGAATCATGCGGTGTCAGCTGCCCGTAAGGCATTTGATTCAGGGCCTTGGTCGCGGATGAAAGGGAGTGAGCGGAGTAAAATTATTTGGAAATTAGGGGATCTGGTCGATTTTCATGCGGATGAGCTTGCTCAGTTAGAATCTTTGGATAATGGAAAACCCTATAGTGTTGCCAAAGCCGCTGATATTCCACTGTCGGCGGAAATGTTTCGGTATATGGCAGGGTGGGCAACAAAAATCTATGGAGATACCTTTTCCATTTCTAATCCAGGGGGAGTTTATAGCACTTATACTTTGAAGGAGCCCGTCGGTGTAGTAGGACAGATTATACCTTGGAATTTTCCTTTATTAATGGCTGCATGGAAACTAGCACCTGCCTTAGCGACCGGTTGCACAGTAGTTTTGAAGCCTGCAGAACAAACTCCATTAACTGCAATCCGTTTGGGAGAACTTGCCCTAGAGGCAGGTTTTCCTGAAGGGGTTATCAATATTGTTAATGGATTTGGGGATACAGGTGCCGCGCTTGCCTCTCATATGGATGTGGATAAAGTAGCATTCACTGGGTCAACTGAAGTTGGTAAGTCTATTCTAGATTCAGCCCAAGGTAATTTAAAGAAAGTCTCTTTGGAGCTGGGCGGCAAGTCACCTAATATTATTTTTGCAGATGCGAATTTAGATACAGCTATCCCTGGTGCTGCTTTCAGTATTTTCTTTAATCATGGGCAGTGTTGCTGCGCTGGTAGCCGACTCTATGTTGAGCAAAGTATTTATGAACAAGTCATTGAGGGTATTATTCACCAGGCTGACTCTATTCAAATAGGAGACGGATTAGAATCTGGGACGCAAATGGGACCTTTAGTATCACGGGAACAGTTCGAGCGAGTATGTTCCTATATTGATTCTGGAGAACAGCAGGGAGCCAAAAAAGTCACAGGAGGAAAAACAGATAGCACCAATGGTTATTTTGTCAGACCTACAGTATTTACTGATACCAAGCCAGATATGCAGATTGTTAAGGAAGAGATTTTTGGGCCAGTGGTTTCCGTCTTTCCGTTTAAATCAGAAGAAGATTTAATCACCGCTGCTAATGATACTAACTATGGTTTAGCTGCAGGCATCTGGACTGAAAACCTAAGGCGAGCCCACCGTGTAAGCTCGGCAATTAAAGCTGGTACTACTTGGATCAATTGTTATAACGTGTTCGATGCAGCCTTACCATTTGGTGGTTATAAAGAATCGGGCTGGGGACGTGAAATGGGAAGGGATGTCTTAGATAACTATACTCAAACTAAATCAGTTTGTATTCAAATTTAGGGTTCCTTAGTCAGCCTTTTTTTTAATTTTTTTTAGATAAAAAAAATTAAAAAAAATGGAGGCACGATTATTCAAGTCCGATAAACTCTGCTGTCTTTTGAGGAACATTGTTATTTTGAAGGGCGATAATTTGCATATTCTTGAGTCTGTCTACAATTACTATGTCAGATTTGGTAACAAAGGATTCTATGTGACACCTTGGTTTAGTATTGACTATGTAGTTTTAGAAGGAGGTGATGTGGTTATGGGTGGAAAAAAATATGAATTCCAGTCCATTGTTTCATTTCCTACCTTCCACCTTGGATATGCATTTTAAACGTTTAAAGTCTTCGCTGAATATCATTTTAAACCTCGGTGTTTCCAATCCCAATAAAAACCAAAAATTTGGAATAGATTGTTTTTGGAATACCAAGTTTTAGGCCGGGCTGTTGAAAAAGTGTTTAACCGATAGTCAGTTTACAGTAATATGAAAACTCCTTTTATTTGGAGGTAACTGATGCCTGGTCAGACAACATTTGAATAACCTCTATTTTCGACTATTGACCTCAATACCTTTATTACCAAGAGCCATTTCCATTCGTACACGAGACAGACTAGGAGAAGATTTTTTTCAGAAAGTTTTCGATAAAATCATAGACCAATGTAAAAGAATAGGCTTTCTAAAGGTGAGAGATTAATGATCGATTCTAGCCTTTTTTAAGCTAATGCACACCTGGGTCATTGGTTAACGTCGAAAATATAGATAAGGATCCTATCGAACGAAAATCCCCAGAAAAAAAACTAAAAGCTGATAACAATAATAATGAAAAAAAATCAAGCACAGGTTGTAAAGTTTCCAATTCTAGTCATGTCAGCCATAATGATCCGGACGCCAAGGCAGGAACCTCCAATAAAAGGTTGTATTTCAAAACCCACCACATTGTAGATGCAGACTCTAGGATTATTACCGATTGTGTAGTGACCTCAGAGGCTATAGGCGACTGTTCTATTGCTCAAGAGAGAATGGAGATACAAAGAAAAAAATATCAGTTTCAGGTTAATGAACTTATAGTTGATAGATTCTATGGAAATGGAGCGTTTTATAGCTATTTGAAAGAGCCAGGAATTGAAGCCTTTATTCGCAATATGGGAAAAAGCTTTAATGAAGGTCATGGCTCAAACATTGGATTCAAATATAACAAAGAAAATGATGTATACTCTTGTAAACAAGGGCATGTACTTAAGCCTTATAAAAATACTGTAGGATCAGCAGGAAATACTTACATTTATAGAATGCTTGGTTGTCATTGCAAAACCTGTCCGCAAAAACTATCGTGTTTATCAGGAAGAAAGAGACAATTAGAATCTGAAAAAAAAATCATTAAAGAAATATTTTTGAAGATTTGATCAATAAAGTTAAGAAAAAATCAGTTAAAAAATCATTGAAAGAACGTACCTATGAAAGTTTTTGGAAAATGGAAGGTCTGTTTTTATTAGAGGCTATATTCTTTATAAGGATGAAAATGCAGCTAAACTTTCACTCACCTACCATTTTTACGATTTTCTCAGATATTTAGAAGAAAACAGTTCGTAACCAGCAGTCATAATTAGTTATTGAATGTGGACTGTTAAAAACGATTTTTTCAACAGCTTGAGGCATTAGTTGGAATTCTTCTGAACTGATTGAGAGAAAAACAAGCCATCCACTATTTTTGTCGCAAGCATTAGAATAGCAGTTGATAAGAGCATCGTTGATGCATATTCATTTCCAAGCGTGAAATCACTGTAAATATAACCCGTTAGCGAAAACGAGAGGGAGCAAAAGGCACCTACTAAACCTATTGTGTTTAATATCAATCGTGTTAATTTGTTTACGGGAGCCTTGTATATAATATTTGAAAAATGGTTTAATTTATTCATGCCTTACCTTTCCATCAACGAATACAATCAATTTGTATACAATTTAGACAAAAAAATCAATGTAATTCGTGCTTAAATAGATTTAAGGGATGGTTTTACCAAGAAAGTAGATAATCTTAGCGCTCAACTCAAAGTTAAAGATTTATTGGGAGGATTTAGTAAAAAAAACTCATTTAATTTCTTGGTCAATCTTAAATCTGCAGGTAGAAAAATGCACGTGCTTTTAGTTTCATAGACGCTTTCCCAATCTAATCAAATTTTCGATCTGACAGCAGATGGTTCAGGTAACTGGTCATCATAAAAAAGCACAACCTTAAATCATATCTAAATTATTTGCGAAAAGTTGCGAACATCTTTCTGAAATCTTACTAGAAATTCACCATAGAAAAACCGAATAGAATATCACTTGTGTTTTCGATGAGGTGGCCAACATAAGAAAACGATCCCATTAATCCCAAATATGATTTTTATTGTCTTATGCCAACAAAATTTTTCAAGGAGAGAGGCCTGTGAGAATTTTTTTAACTGTAATTTTTTCTATATTCATAGTTTCTTGTGGAAGTGATCATACAAATTCTTCAAATAGAACATTGGAAAAAAACCCATTCTTTAAAAGTTGATGATGAGAAGCCTTCATTTCTGGATGGTTTTGATCTGGAGAATGAAATTCTAGAAAAAAAAGTTACTAAAAAGACATTTGATTATGTTCAGTCTGATGGTACTACTGGAGAATTTGATGGTTATGAAGTAAAGTTGCCAGGCTTTTTACAACGTGATGGAGATACTTATCTTAATATAAAATGTGAAGGCGACAGAAATCTAGGTGGGCACTTGTTCGGAAAAACTTTAGTTTTAGAGCAAAGCCATATGAATTCTATTCGTGAAAGTGGATGGTGGTGTACAGTTAATGATTATTCAAAAGATCTAAGTTATATATATGTTATGCCGCGATCAGCTCTTTTTTCCTCGCAGATTTAGATAGAGCTTTATACTTCTTTAGGTTAGTCACCGATACCGCTTGTCCTATCCCAGAATCTCTTTTGTATCTCTCTTTCATGTATTATGAAGGTATAGGTGACGTTCCGAGAGCTGAAGCTGAAGCTTTTGAGCTAATTGTCTGGTTGCTTCTTCTCTTCTATTAACTCTTCAGTCAAATATCTTTGATATGATGAAAATGCCAAAGGCGTCCCGCATTAGGAATCATATGAAGCCTTCACAGAGTTTCTAAATGATCCTTTAACGTTTCCGTAATCGGAGTTAAAAACAGTTGGACTGTTTTTGTCTTTTCTCCTTCGAGCTGTTTGATGGATGCCATAAGACTTTCTTTTGAAATACTAAATTTTTTATCTTGCACTGCCTTGAAGGAACTATCCAAGATTCGATCTAGGTTTTCGCTGAAAGAAATTAACGATGCCCATTCAGCAGCTTGGTAGGAATTTTTTCCAATTAATTCAGTCCTTAAATGATTGAATAAAGACCACTCGTGTATTGCTCCAGCGGTGTCATAAGTATTATAGGTGTCATAGGCAGCTTCAAAAGCATTGTAAAAAACAACGTCATAAGCTGCGTCAGTTGTGTTCTGAGCAGCGGCATAAGCGGCATAAGAAGTTACATAAGAAGCGGTGTCATAAGAGGCATAAGAAACCGCGTTCTGAGCAACTTTCCTAGCGACGCTCCAAGCAGCCTTCTGAGCGGCGTCATAAGCAGCATTCTCGGCAGTGTTCTTAGCAACACTCCAAGCAGCGTTTCTAGCAATGTACCAAGCAGCCTTCTGAGCAGCGTTCTTTGCAAGTTTCCAAGCAGCGGAATAAGCAGCAGAGTAAGCAACATATAATTTTAAAACTTCCGAGGGAGATCTAATATCTCTATTATCGATGTATTCCTTTAGTTTAAAATTGAGATGCTCCATAACTGGCTCGTAATCCTGATTTTTGCTATTATTTTCTGTGCTTAAATCAACATCCATTGAATAGTACTCAGCGGAGAGGCTTGTCTTAATGGTTTTCAGAGTTTTTCTTCCTGCATCAGCTTTGAGACCTCTAAGCTCTTTGATAGCAATTCGCTTACCTAAAAACAGCTTGTCAGCCTTGTATTTATTTCCTTCAGGCCAAATTCTTGCGTCATCAAGGATTTCTATAAGCCTTGCGTGGTCTCCGAAAGAAAAATAATTATGTGAGGAGCCTAATGTAGTGAAAGGCGGATTGCTAGATTAAGTGCAGAAGAAAAAATTCCATCGCTTCGGAAGGCGGATTTAGTTTAGTCTATGAGGCTAATCTGCTTGCAAGAAAGGGGTATTTATGTCTGCCAATCTCACTTATGAGCAAAGGTATGA
>JBGCDR010000145.1:0-19341 GCA_045105515.1 Oligoflexales bacterium | reverse complement strand
TCATACCTTTGCTCATAAGTGAGATTGGCAGACATAAATACCCCTTTCTTGCAAGCAGATTAGCCTCATAGACTAAACTAAATCCGCCTTCCGAAGCGATGGAATTTTTTCTTCTGCACTTAATCTAGCAATCCGCCGAATGCAAAAAGTACTGTGCAAAGCAAAAAAAGAGACTGCTAACCCACAATGAATGGCTTGCAGCATGTGAAGGAACCAAACCTCAGTACTGTAACCGCCATCAACCTCATCCAATCATTCAAAAACTAAAAAGCCGCAATCCCTGGTACTTCAAAGGAATGAACTGTAAAAATCCGAAAAATACTTGGCGTGGCTGTATGCAAGATCCAAGATTAAATTACCAAAAACGCTCCCTAGCTAGGAATGGAGATTACAGTAAGTGTGTGTCAAAATATGGAGTACACAATATGGTTGGAAATCTAGGGGAGTGGGTCCATGATTACCGAAAAAAAAATGGCACCTACTTTGGGCGCTTTAATGGGGGACTCTATCCCCAGCAGAAATCAAGCTGCCATTACACCACCATCGCCCATAAGCTCGATTATAAGGACTACTCTATCGGATGCCGGTGTGCAAAAAGCCTACGTAAATGAAAAAATGCCTTCAAAAATGAAAGCATTTCTTATCACATATTTTCTATAAACTATCTGCTACTACCAAATAGATTTATCAGCATAATTTCTAGAGTGCTTAGGAACTGTAATAACGTTTCCCGGGTAGATCAAATCAGGATTTTCGATCTGTGGATTAAGAACCCATACTTTTGGCCAAAGCATCGCATCACCCAATCTGCGTTTAGCAATTTTAGAAAGCCAATCACCTCTTACGATGGTGTATGGTTCTGTATTGACAAGGGCAGACTCCTCTTGCTCTGTATCTTCGATAGCTACAGACTCACTTTGGGTTTCCATCACAGATTCTTCCCCAGCTGGATCATCTACAAGCACTTCATCAATGTTTGCAATAGATTCAAGATCAGAATTTTCAGAATCGAATTGATCTTCAGAGGTCATTTCTTCTTGATCCTCTGATAAATCAAGCTGCTCACTGTTTTCTGCAAGGTTCTCTTCTTGAGCATATTCCTCATCTCCACCTTGGAAATGATAAATCGAAAATCCGACTAACAAGAGAGCTATCGCTAGTGCTGCTAAAATCTTATTTCTTCCAGACCAAATTTGGCTGTCGCCTTCCGCGAAAGCACTTGTATAAGAGCTTGCTGGGTTACTATTTTTGTTGTCTAGACCAAGCTCGAAATTGGATTCTCCCAGATCTGTCTTAAAGTCAGAAAGTTCTTGTTTATCACTATTTGTTATCTTTGCTGACTGTCTCGTAGCTTGATTGTCGAGTTTTGTATCGCGTTGAGTTTTCAAGAACTCACTATCCGTCTTGGTAAACATATCATCCAATTTAGTTTCCCCCCTATTAGGTTATCGACTTTGGCTTGCCTTTTGAGGCTTATCGGATGAATGAAGTTTTTTATTTAGAACTTTTATATAAATTTATTAATACGGTTTTTAACTATATATTTTATTTGGGAAATTATATATGAAGATGCTGGTATCTTTTGGGTAATACTAGTGGGCCCAACAGGCTCTGAGAGGTAAATTTTCGGCTTCTAAGAGAACAGGGGTCTCCTCATTCTCAATTTTAAGATAAAAGTCTACCAAACTTCGCAAATACGCAACTGTATGAGGAACTTGCTTTGCCGTTTCTTCAAGCAAGCCTAGATGAATAGCCCGGCCAGTATTCCGCTCTCTCATCTTAATCCTCTTGAATAAATGCTCCTGACTTGCTGTTACATAAATCAAACCAATACGATAGCTTTGGTAATTTTTCCTAATACTTTCTATAAGAGCATGATTCCACTCTTTATCACGGAGCGAACCGTCTACAATGATTGGAAAATGCTGCCTCAAAGCCTCATTTTGAATGATCTCTGCAATATGCCCCGACTCTTTATGAGTACGGCTACCTGCAGTGAGAGAGTTATGTTCAATAAATTCAGACATCTCAGGTAGCTGATATTTGATCCGATCTGGATCAATTACGACATAGTCCGCAAGATAGAAATCATCTCGCTGGTCTAAAAATCTTAGACTATGAGATTTGCCGGCTCCCATCACACCAGCCATAAAAATAATGGTAGGAGTCTGACACGGTTTTTCAAACCTATGCAGTAAATATGAATCTATGATTTTATCTTGAATTTCTTGGCGTGATGATTTGTAGAAGCGATGATAGCTGTAGTCTAGAGTTCCTCGTACTGAAGCATACTTACCCGTAAATTCAGCAACTGCTGAGCTGTACATCATTTCTGTTGTCAGGACATCAAGGGTGCTCAAGTTAGTTTTGGCAAGTGTCTGAGAGGTATGCAATTCCATCATCAAGCAATACACCGTTAGTAATATGCTTATGTTAATTCTTGTCATAAATTCATTCCCTAAAGCAATTTCAAAGCTCAGTAACAAAATACTCCAAGGAAGTTTCACCTTAACACAAAAGCTAAAGTTTTCTTCACCTAGAATTACGTATTAGCTCGCTTTATTCTTAAGCAAACGAACAATTTTTCCATGTTCGAAACCCAAATCATAAGAATAGAGTGCCTCTATAGTACGAGCAAACTGACAAGACGGATGGAAGCGTAAACGTTCGATTGCCTGCTCAATTAATGAAAGAATTTTGATGATTTCCAGCCGCTCTGACCAATCAATAGAGGCAAAGTAACGCTCAACGCGATAGCGGACTGGCCGAGTTTCAGCAAGCTGCCCCGATGGAGTACGTACCAAAACCTCGTCGGTCGCAATATTCATAGCTTCCATCTGATGCCTAAGATAGCAATCTGCAGTCAAAGCAATTGCATCGATAAATAGTTCTCTTAAACTTTCAGGTATCAACACACTCTTTTCAGGCATACGGCCTCCCATCTAGCAAACAATAAATATGACAGCCTTTTAACCCCAGCCTGCCATCGAATTTATGAAATCAGTGCTTACGAAGCCACTTAAATAGGTATACAACGTACACCAATATACCCAGTACACATACTCGATGGCTGTGTCAATAAGCTTCTTGTGGCGATAATGGAAATGTTGGGAAAGCCGCTAAAAATTAAGTTGTGAGAACTGAAATTCCTCACCTGACTCTATTTAGAATTAAGGGGTAAGGGCAATTAGTTGTTTTTTGACCACCAGAACCAAGCTGCATCCAAAAATCCCAGGCATGGTTGCCCTCCGATAGGCCCGAAGTTGAAAAGTAAAAACCAGATTGGACAGCAAGCTTCAATTTTTCTTCGGGAGCCTCTAGATCATCAGCTAAACCCCAGTTCATTAATTTTTCAAATTGGCTTACATCGCTTACATAAACAGGAAAGAAGCCTGCGTTAACCAAATCTTTTAGAATAGTAAATTGCATAATAAAGGGATGTTCTTTTCCTACCTTATAGGAAAAATAACAGTACTTACCCCCTCGGCAGTAAGGCAAACCTAATTTACTATATTCAGCATGATTATTCATTAGTTGTGAGAACATATTTTTATCGAAGCGAGGCATTTGCACATAAGTTGCTTGCTTTCTAAAGCTATCTGATAATTGCCAATTATAAATAATACCACTACCATGATTTAGATAGGCAGTCGCATCAACAGGTAAATATAAAACCATAGGAATGTGTGCTGATCTTCGATAAAAGCTTACATCAGTTGACAAGGATAGTTTCAATTTAAGAAATAAAACGCGAACAAAGAATGACACACTTCCATTGATACCTAAAGGTCCATCTATCGTACTTTCGAGTTGAGATTCGATGTTATCTGAATCAAATACCAACGTAAAAAAATTCTTTACATCAGATAAAATTGTTATGTTGGAACCTATTGAAGAAACATCTTTAGCTTTTTTTTGCCTGATAAGAACCTTATCAAACAAAAGATAATTATCAGGGTTAAAAAAATAAGTGTATTCATTGCTACCCAGAAAATGCTTATCAGGATTATAAAAAACTTTTTGTCTCTTATTCAGGCTATATTTCTTTTGTAGATCTTTACTGCAAATGCTTAGATAGGCATGCTTGGTTTTGTCGATATAGTTAACTAGCCGATAAACTGCAGAACCCTTACAGGGAAAGCTTTTTAAATCACCCTGATCTCCAAAGTCCTCGACATCAAAAACAATGCGATCGTTAATATTTATATCTTTGTCCATCATTTCCTGATCATCATCAAATAATACTCCCCCTCCTTGATTTAAAGGGTCAACTTGAAGCGGCAAAAAATTCCAGGTTTGAGATTTTCTACTATAAGTCAGCAAACTAATTTCGTTACGCTTTCCCTTAAGCTCTTCTAAGTCGGTCTTAAAGTAAAGGTAAGCAGGACAAGCGAACAAGTCACCAAGAGGCAAACATAAGATATTACAGATACAAAGAATTATGACAAATAATTGCCAAACATTAGAATTCGGTATAAAACCATGTGACCTAGGAGGAAAAATAAACCTCACTCTTATTAGCCAATTCATTTTTTTCAATGTGGCCTTTAAATATGAATACATCAAATCCTACAATATTAAGATCAACAGATAACAACAGAGCTAAAGAGCTTTCTTTAAAGGACTTTAATTTTGATCTCCCACAAGAACAGATAGCGCAAACACCGTGCTCAAAGCGCTCGGGCTCTCGTCTTCTAGTAAAGGAGCAAAATGGGTCTCTTCTAAATCATTATGTCATAGATTTACCCAAGTTATTACCAGCAAATTCTTTACTCATATTTAACGATACTCAGGTATTCCCAAGCCGTCTAATCGGAAAATTAGAAACCGGAGGGAAAGTAGAATTATTCCTGCTATATAGCCCCATTCATGCTAAAGACTTTTCTATTCCTGCAATTGGTAAGCCCTTCAAAAAGCTAAAAGAAGGAACGAAAATTTATTTTGAGGATGGATTAATTGCCTGCATAAAATCGCGTGACCCTGAGGCTGCAAGCCCTACATTACAACTTCAATTTAACTTTAAATCATCGGATCTTATAGACTGGACTATTCGAAATGGCTATGTTCCTCTTCCTCCTTACATTAAACGTAAAAAGGCTCTGCCTGCAAGGGAATCCGAAGACTTAACTAGATACCAAACTGTCTATGCTAACAAGCTTGGTTCAGTTGCTGCTCCAACAGCAGGACTACATTTTACTCCTGAGTTGCTGAGCGATCTTCATACCGCAAATATAGAGACTGCAAATATAACTTTACATGTTGGTGCAGGTACCTTCATGCCAATAAAAACTGAAAACATAGATGCCCATGTTATGCATACTGAACAATACTCCATACCGAGTGCTACTTGGGAAAAAATTACTCATGCTCGTAAGAGCGGTAAAAATATAATCCCCGTGGGAACTACAAGCTTACGCTGCCTAGAATCCTTCAACAAACTACTATCAAATGGCTACCAGGCTAAAGATATAGTAGATCAATGGCATGAAACAGAGCTTTTTATTCGCCCAAAAAACAATGCAGACCGCTTTTACAGCAGCCTAATTAATGGCCTGATGACAAATTTTCATCAACCATGCTCTACTTTATTTATGTTGATTTGTGCTTTGGTAGGTTATCAAGAAGCGAAAAAAATATATGAATTTGCAATTGACCATAACTACCGTTTTTATAGCTATGGGGATTCGAATCTTCTATGGTTTAACAAAGTCTAATTATTTTTTTTCGCCGATTCAATTATCTTTATTAGCAAATGGAAATCTTCTACCTTTTGCTTCAAATCTTCTACCTTTTGATCTTTTTCTCCAAGTTGTGCTTCCAGAGCCTTTGTTTTTTCTTCAAGAGCTTCTACCTTATTTTTAAAACTTTCTTCAATAACTTTTTTAGAGTTATCAAGGCTTCTCATTGCTGTATTACAAAAATCAAGTAAAGCTTCTGTCTCTACTACACTTGCATTTTGACTTTCAAAAGACCTTGTTATTTCTTTAGGCAAGTGGCTAAAATCACGATTATCTTTTTGAGGGCGTTTAGCATCGTTCTTCCTAAACTTTTTAACTGGATGGCTTGAACTTAAATGTGTTGGCATTTTTTCCTCTTGTTGAGAAAAATGCGATTTATGACGCTCCTGCGGATATCTTGATCGATCAGATTTTTTTGCCTCTTTATTGTAAATCTGCCTAGGAGCCTCATAATAGTCTTCTTCATCTGCTTCTTCTTCTTCCCATCTATAATTATAGATATCTCTTGGTTCAGGTCCGCCCACTTCTTCATGGGGGCGCTGACGACGAGAAGAATGTTTCGCTGTATCATCTGCGATAGGAATATAATACTTTCCTTCTTTTAAAACAGCATGTAATTTGCCATTCTTGATTCTTCTACGCACTGTCATGTCTGAGATGTTAAAACATCGAGCATACTCGACAATGGATAACCACTGATCTGCCATGCATACTCCTTCTTCCAATTGACTCTTTCAAATTAAATTCTAACACTATTTTTAGATGCTAAGTTGTATAAATTTTGCCTAAAAAAACTCTTCATTAGGTGGTAATTTTTTCGGTATTGCAGAAAACAGATTTGGCAACTGTTCACTAGAATTAATTCGATGATAGCGCACTAATGATTTAATGACATTCTTTACATATCCTCTGGTTTCTCTGTAAGGTATCGACTCAACAAATTCATCAAATGCACATCCATTACAACGCTCTATCCATGCATTAACTGCAAATGGTCCCGCATTATAGGCTGCTGCCGCTAAAATGGGATTCTGCTTATAATAAGCCAAAAGAAAACTCAGATACCAACCACCATAAACGATATTTACCTTGGGTTTCCACATAGCTTCTAACTTAAATCTATCGTGACCAATCCTTTTAGCAATCTGCAAAGCTGTATAAGGCATAATTTGCATAAGACCTCTAGCACCAACATATGACAGGGCTTTTTCGTTATAATAGCTTTCCATCCGCATAATACTAAGAATGAAAAATGGGTCAATTTTAAGAATACCAGCAACCTCGAAAACCAAATTTTCGTATGCTTTAGGATAGTAAGACTTCCAGATAACATTATAATCTTGTTGATGATTCGTTATTTCAAACCAATTAACTGCATTAGGAATAACCTTCAAAATAAATTTTCTTGCAGATTTTTGCTCCACATAATATGCACCCACTTTTGCACTTAACGCACTTACAAGTGCCAACTCTTCGAAGGAAAGTTTAGAGAGATTAATCGCATGAAGGCCATCAACGACATCCTTATTTAAACGTGCTCTATACAGATAAATTAAGTTATTTATTTTTTCCTTCTGTTTACTTTTCTTGGATAAAGCTTCAAGATTTTTTCCTCTATGCCAAGTTTCAATTTCTTTCTGCAAATCAGTTAAGGGGGTTTTGGATAAATCATGATTTTTTTTTACTAGTTCAGGATGTCGAAAAGCAATAAAATTTCCATATATGTCATCTGAATGAGTGCCCAATAATTTCTTATATAAATCTGCAGCAAGTTTTGGCTCATTTGAATTTTCCAATACTCTTGCACGCCAATATAAAGGCCCATGGGGTTGCAAATAGTCTCTTGGTGGAACGTACTTTTTCCTAGATCTTTTGAGTAAGACAGATGCTTCTTCCCAATCATCGATTGAATAACTATTCCAAAAATGGTGCCATCTCAACAAGCGATTGTTAGTCTTAGCAGCAATGTTACCGTAAAGCTCGGATGCCATTCCCTTGAAACCTCCATAGCTAAGCGAATCAGCAAGGTATTCACTTAACTTTGTATGATTTAAGCCACGGGTGTCTTTTGCTTTAGTCAAAGAAAAGTACTTTGCTGCTTCCTTATGTTTATACAATCGGTTGGCTAATACACCTAATAGGGTTAGAAGTTTATTCCTACCATCAGATTCAAATACGAAGTATTTATCTCTTGAGATCTGCTTTCCTAATTCAAAAGCATTTTGGTAAAGACGTGCATCAAAGAAATATTCAACCCTTTCAAGTTCATTCAGATAGGCAGCGTGTCTGCGTTTTTTCCTTAACTTTCTTTGGCTAGAAAAAACTATAAATTCCTCAAGACTTTGATCTAAGCTAACATGCCTACCAAGCTTAGTGAGAAGTTTATATGAAAAGTAATACCTAGGCACATTTTTCTTTTCCGTAGATTCACAGGTATATTCAATAAGTTTTCTAAAAGCAGTTCTTGATAGTTTTGAGATGGGATAAAACGATGCAAGACGCTCTAAATACTGATACATAGTCTTATATTCGCCTTTATCTTCCAAGATATTCGCGGCCTTTAAATAGTAGGTGTCTAAGGTGAAGTCAAAGCGAGTTTTACCTTTAAAGCGAGAAAAATTCTTTAAAAATTCCTCATTTTGATCAATTTTTATCAGCGCATCGAGTAAAATCGATTTTATTTCATACTGTCTATCTTCACTAAAACCCCTGTATTCAATTAATTGTTGGAGTATATTGATTGCTCTGTCATACTCGCCGATCTCCATGAATGCCCTAGCTCGATAATACTTAATTAAATGTACAAGCTGCTTAGGCGCTGATGTTTCGGCCTTAGTGAGGTAGTGGAGAGTCAGTCTAATATTTCGATCTAAATTATTTGAGGCTTTTTTTAAATAGATATAACTAGATAATTCCTTATTCTGGAAAACTCTATTAGAATGTTTACGATTTAATCTGGAGCTATCTAACAAGGTTTTTAACTTAATATCAGACTGTAAGCCTGCTAAAGCAGTCATAGAAGTACAGGTAATTATCATGGATATCATGATCTTATAGAACAATCAAATTTCCTTTTTTGATTTAAAAGGAGTCTCGCTCTATTTTAACTTGGATAAAAACATATTGTATGCGGGAACTTTTACCTGGTAAATTATTCCGAATCAACATTCTTGGGATCAGAAGTGTCTGATTTATCGTCTGTAAAACCTACGATAATATCATTTTCATCAGCATCAATAAATACTTGTGATTTTTCATTAGAATTCTTTTCTATAAGTAATGATGCTACTTTATTTTCAATCATAACTTCAATTTTTCGTTTAACTGGTCTAGCTCCAAAATTCAAGTTATCAATCGATGAAAGTATCAACTTCTTGACGTTGGGAGAAACTTTTAATTTTAGGCCAAGCTCATTAAGTCTCTTTTCTAAATCACCGATCTGGAGATCCAAAATCTGACCCAACTCTGAAGGAGTTAAGCGATCAAATACGATGATTTCGTCTAATCGATTGAGGAACTCTGGCCTAAGAAAACTTCGCACCTCCTTCATAATTTCATGATATTGTTCGTCTTTACTTAGGTCATAGTCCTGAGAACCAATGCCAACAGGTTTTTTACCGTCTGTTAAAATCGCTGAGCCAAGGTTGGAGGTTCCAATAATAATGCAATTGCGGAAACTTACCCGCTGACCTTCACCATCAGTAAGCCAACCTTCATCAAGTACAGGAAGTAGAATATTATAAACATCAGGATGAGCTTTTTCGAACTCATCAAGTAATATTACCGAATATGGCTGATGTTTAACTTTTTCAGTCAATTGACCACCTTCCCCATAACCAACATACCCAGGTGGAGATCCGATCAATTTAGAAACATCATGTCGCCCCATATATTCCGACATATCAAGACGAATAATCTTATTTTCATCGTCCAAGACCTGTTCTGCCAATGCCTTAGCTAGTTCAGTTTTTCCCACTCCCGTAGGTCCAAGGAACAAAAATGAAGCGATCGGTTTATTCTGCTTCCTTAATCCAGATCTATTCCTACGAATGGCATGAGATACTACAGAAATTGCATAATTCTGACCAATCACCCGTTTACTAATATAGCTTTCCATAGATCCAAGTTTAACAGCATCATCAGCTACCATCTTCTTGACCGGAATTCCAGTAATTCTGCTTACTATCGCAGCAATATCATCCCCAGTAACCTTTCGCTCAGACTCAGGAAATTTTCCTGCTGAGTCTTTTCTGAACTTGGACAATTCATCTTCAACAACAGCTAATTCCATCTGTGATTTTGCCATTGATTCAAAATCACTATCTTGGAATGCCTTAACTTTAAGTTGTTCAAGCTCTGAACGCTTAAGCTCAAGTTTACGCATTTCTGGAGGGGCATATACAGCTTTTATACGTTTAGCAGCTCCTGCTTCATCTAAGAGATCAATTGCCTTATCAGGCAAGTACCGTTGATCGATGTATTTTGATGAAAGAGTCACAGATTTTTCAATTGCTTCATCCGTATATTCAATTTGATGGTGATTTTGATATTTATTCTTAAGGCCACGCAAGATTGAGATAGCCTGCTGAGTCGATGGTTCTTCAACTTTTACCATTTGAAAACGTCTTGCTAATGCTTTATCACTTTCAATATATTGTTTGTATTCTTTCAACGTGGTTGCACCCACACATTGTAATACGCCTCTTGCCAAAGCAGGCTTAAGCATATTAGAAGCATCAAGGCCTCCCCCTGAACGACCAGCTCCAATGACCGTGTGAATTTCGTCAATAAAAATAATAATTTCTCCAGATGCGGCAATCACTTCATCTTTTATTGCTTTGAGGCGTTCTTCGAATTCTCCTTGCATCTTTGCCCCTGCTATAAGAGTCCCCATCTCAAGAGCCAAAATTTTCTTGTTTACGAGAAAGTCGGGAACATCACCATTGACAATCTGCTGTGCTAGGCCCTCAATGATAACTGTTTTACCTACACCAGGCTCCCCAATCAGAATCGGATTATTTTTCTTTCTTCGCGACAATATTTCGATTAGACGGCCAATTTCATCACTACGCCCAATTACCGGATCGAGCTGCTTCTTCCTGGCTAGCGCCGTAATATCAACTGTATATTCTTCGAGAAAGGTAGCACGTGATTCCCCATCCTTTTGGGTTATCTTCGAATTACCCCTGATGGTTTGCAATGCTTGGTAACATCCTTCATAACTAAGACCCTCTTCTTCTAATATTTCTTTGGTAAGTATTAGATCATCTACAAAGCAAGCTAAAAACATCGAGGATGTAGAAATATAAGAATCCCCAAGGTTTGAACGCTCCCTGTCAGCATAATCAAATAACTGTTGTACATCCTTAGAGACCTTCATGGAGGCAGTAGCTCCCTCTCCAATGGTAATAGAGGAGATAGACCTCAAATGCTCTGAGATTTTATCAACAATCTTATGCCTTATTTTAGGAGTATCAAGTTTAAGTTCGTCAAATATTTTAAGGACAATGGAATCTTTTTGTTCGATTAGACAAAGTAAAATGAATTCAGAGGTTACCGTTCCCTTACGCATACTTGCTAGTTCAGTAATTGCATTCTGCAGCAATTCAGCAACTTTGATGGTAGAGTTTCTCAACAACCTTTGTGGCATTATCTAACCCGTTTTAATACGTCCCAATTCCCCCTGACCTTGGGCGTTATCGGTGCTGAGTTCTTTTTTTCTTAGGTATTCTAGCACGAGCATATCGTATATGAGCAATATTACACCTACAGTAATCGCAGAGTCAGCCCAGTTAAAATTAGGGAAGTTATACCTCCAAGCTATCGAGTCAATATTTAAATTAAGAAAACTTAGAAAATCTGGAAAAAAATCAATATTGATCTTTATATGAAAAGGAAGAGGGAATTCCCATCTAAAATCTAGAAAATCAACAACATAGCCTCTGAAAATACGGTCGGTAAAATTCCCCAGTGCACCCGATAGTATCAGAGCCAAGGTAAATCTTGCTAAGCGATGGCTCAATGGAGTGGTTCGCAAATACATAAAAATGATGCAAACAGCAACAAAAGTAACAAGATAGAAGAAAGGGATCCGATAGGAGTCATCCCAATTGGATAAAACACCCCATGCCGCGCCTTGGTTCCTAACATAGTTAAAATTAAAGGCTAGATAGAATGAAGGATCCACACTATCTACTGCTGATAGCTCTCCAGCCTCCCAAACAGGATAGAGACGTCCACGGTATTCTTTTAGGTCTTCTTGGTGTTCCCAAACCATCAGGTTGCCTTCAGCAACATATTTTGTAACCTGATCTAGTCCTAGACTACCGATAACCATCACAATCATTGCAATAACACTTAACTTTTGAGCACGTTCTTGGATGGGTGTTAACTGAATAGCATCTTTTTCCATCTGTGTTTCCTATTTTTGCAACATATTCTTGGTATTATCCAGATTTCAAGTCTGACCTTGGTATGCCCTCTGTATTCTATTCTTCCTGGAGGTACGCTCTTGCGCTAAACCAATTAATTTTTGAACTAGCTCACCACCTTCAATACCTTCATTTTGCCACAACCTTGGATATTGGGAAATTTCAGTAAAACCTGGGATTGTATTAGCCTCATTAAAAAAGTATTTTCCCGTTTTTGACTCCAAGAAAAAATCTATTCTTGCCATTCCATAAATCCCTAAGGCAGATGCCACCTTGATGGCCAAATCCTTTGCAGTATAGGCTTCTTTTTCAGATAAATCTGCTGGGACTTGAACGATCGCTGCCTTGTCATCAACATATTTTGCATCGTAAGAATAAAATCCACCTTGGGGAATAACTTCTCCCGGGCTTGCACATTCCATCTGGAAGCTGCCTAGCACCGCACACTCTATCTCTCTAATCCCCTCCATTGCTTTCTCAATAAGAACTTTATCATCAAAATTGAGGGCATTTTCACAAGCTTTTTGTAGTTCCATTCGGCTATTAACTTTAGAAATTCCAACAGAGCTCCCTAGACTGGCAGGTTTGACAAACAACGGCCAAGCAAACTCTTCTATGGCATTCCCTATTATTTTATCGCTATTCCATTCCCAGTCATGGGAAGAAAAAGAATGTGAGGGAGTTACAAGAATGTCATGCTTGGCAACCAACTGCTTGGATACAGCCTTATCCATGGAAACTGCTGAACTGAGGGTGTCGGCCCCCACATATGCCACATCAGCAAGATCAAAGAGACCTTGTAGTCTCCCATCTTCTCCATTAGTTCCATGTATGATGGGAAAAAACACGAGATCAGAGGATTCAATATCAAGATCTATTCCACATAGATACCATAGCATCTGCTTAGGTCCCAATGATTGCACTCCTTGGGCTAAGCCCTTGCGTGTATTCTTGGTAATACCTAACTGTCTTGGTGGCACAAATGTCTCAGGGAAAGCCTGAGGCCACCAGTTGCCTTGGTGATCAACGCCAACTCCAATAGGCTCAAAGCGCTGTCTATCAATATGCTCAAATATGAAGGAAGCACTACGGCAAGAAACTTCATGCTCGACTGATTGACCTCCATATATAATCACGACTTTCGCCCGTTCTTCATTACTTGTCATCAATCTATCCTCTTTACGATTGGCTAACACCTAGCTCCCATTGTCTCTTGTATCGCGAGCTTCTGCTACCAAATTTTGACTCTAGGGATAAGAAACAATGCCCATTTTGCCAAAGGCAAAACATACGCCTGTACGAATAGGCGGTAAACAATTTATTCGCAGACCAGGTCGAAATAGCTTGAAAATAATCGCGAATTATTATTAGCCTCTATCATACCAATCCTTTTGAGAGGAAAGGCACAAAGTGCAGTGGCTAAACTACCATCATTTATACTATTTTTATGTTATTGCCAGAGAAAATGGAGTTACGGAGGCTAGTTATAAGTTGAAATTAGCCCAATCGACCCTCAGCGCTCAACTAAAACAATTTGAAGATGTGATAGGTTACCGCCTGTTTGAACGAAAAAACCGCAAGATGCTGCTAACCGATGTAGGAAAGCGTGTTTACGATTATGCGCATGAAATATTCTCACTTGGAGAGGAGCTTAGGGACTCACTTAGCAACTTACAAGACTCTCTGTGTGTGTCCTTGAGGCTTGGGGTTATGGACTCTATCCCCAAAATCCTTTGCCGCGAAATGGTTAATATCGTATCGAAGCAGCATAAAGCAAAGATCACTATTTTTGAAGAATCTCTACCTTCTCTGTGCAGCAAACTTTCTGCTCATGAAATCGATTTGATTCTAGCAAATGATAAACCGATCTCAGAAAGTCACCAATCACAATTTCACGCAAAACTAATTGGTGAAATGAAAGTAATTTTTGTTGGCCACCCAGAAAAAATCAAACTTAAAAGCGATATGCCCCGATGTCTCAATAACGAGCCTATCATCATGCCAGGCTTTCATAGCCCCTTACGAGCTGAAATTTTGGAACAATTTAAAATAAAGCACATTCAGCCAATTCCTATTGCTGAGGTTGATGATCTTGAACTTCAAAAAATGTTAGTTCTTGATGGACATGGATTCGCAGCAATGCCACATAGAGCGGTTAAGGAAGAACTAGCTGCTGGAAAGCTCATTTGCTTGAGTGAAACACCAGTCTGCCACGAAAACCTATGGATCATTACCACCCATAGACTTGTCCATAACCCCATTGCAAAATTGCTTCTAGATACATTCAGGCCCACTAGCAGAGAAGCCTAGGTTTTCTGTTTCTACTCTTCTTCATTTGGTATGACGGTAGACTCACCAGCATTTTCGAGCTGTACCTTAATACCTCGAAGCTCATCAAGCTTTTTCTCCATTTGAAGCTCGATTATATCGGCACTTCGCTGAAGTTTTTGCTCAGCAAGACAAGCTTTGGGCACCAGCTTATCTCCTTGGCCTAGGAAGGTCCCATAGTAAATATCATGGACGCTATTGCTCACGGTTCCAATAGCTGTCACAGGACTCATAGCAGCCAGCATACCCTTTGCGAATTGCCCAGGGATTTTTAAGACACTACATACCCAATCAGCGGTTGCCTCCCCTATCCTTAGACATTCTCGTTCTAAGCCTTCGCTAATCGTTGAGCCGGCCTTTTCTAATCCTCCTACAACTTGATCTGTTTGACCCCATAATACTTGATCTGCGGCAAACTCACCCGCCATGACGAAGTGTTCAATAGGAGCTCTTACAAAATCTTCAACGATCCTTACTTTAGAATCCAAAACTTTTTGTACTTCAGCATTAATAGCATCACACTCTCTAGCATCTTGAACAAAAGTTTCTAAAGCATCTTTATAGTCCTTGTTGAGTATTCCTAAGTCCTTCTTAAGATCTATGGCACGGCCCGTTAAAGTAGCTATCCTTATATTATATACCTGAGAATCATATTCTTTTTCCTGCCAACCACCACAAATGTCATCGGTAAGAGTATTTTTTCGATCGGCACATGCTCTTGCCTTGAATAGTACTTTCCCTGCATAAAGTAAGGGCAACTTAAGGCGATTATGGGGAGTGATTCCTTGTACGCAATTACCTCCTCTTGCACACTCAAACCCTTCTGTACACTCTTTTCCGACATCTTCAAGTGGGCATATTCTGTAATCAACATATTCCGCCCGTCCATCTGCTTCGAAACTTAGATTGTGGGCTAAGGACAATTGCTCACGTTTTTTAACAACCCTTAAGCCAGTTACAAATAGCTCAGAGGCATCAAACTTTACAACTTTTTCTTCTACTTGATTTGATTCAGTTTCGCTATTTCGATCCTTATCAAGACCAGGGCCCTCAGTTGGGGTGCCATTGTCCAAGCGAACTCGCTCAGGTTGACTCTGATTTCCTTGGTCACAACTAGTTTGAAGCAAACATAAAATGCATGCTAATATGCTTGTGAACCTAATTTTAAACAATAGACAACTCTTCCTCATGGTAGATTCCTCGCGTTAGTTGATAGCATCGCATTTTTCATTGAGCATTAACTGGATCCATTTTTCATTAGACTGCAAATCTCCAGACCACTTGCGGGTCTTATGATCAAGAGCAATACCCAAATCAGAGCGTGAAAAAGCAGTTTCTCCATTTACCCAGATAGTGATCTCACTGATAAAAAACACCCCTTCTTCACGAATATCGAAACATATTTCGTCATAAAATGCCTTCTTAATTGCCTGCTCCGCTTGGGCCCAGATACCATTTGCACCATTACTACAAGAAACTTCATTAGCAGTATCGGCGTAACTAGCACCTTTCTTGCGAATATAAATCCGATCAAGCTCACCTATGATTGCTTCTTCACTAACATCTTTTTCCAGGGGGTAGCGAATACCAAAAATATTCTGATTTGAAAAATCTACACTAAATTTCACTCCACCAAAATCTAATAGAAGCTCAGTAGCAGTACCATCTTGTAAATCATCAGGCCTTTGTGAATCTTCCACACCAATCCTGACATTGCTATTCATGCTACCTTCCAACTCAATTTCGAATGATTGAATAGGCTGCATATATTGACAACCAATTTGAACATCTGTTTTCAACTCATTTACAAGCTTAAACTGCCTATTTCTTTCTTTTTCTAGGATTGGGAATCGAAACTCTATACTTGTTTGATGTTTGAAAATATCCTCGATTAGACTAGCTCTTTTCCCAGAACGGTCAGCAATATCATAGTTGAGATTTTCCCTTGCTTTCTTATATTCTTGTTTTCTTGAGAATACCTGATCGGCTGTAATTCCATTTGTAATCGTCGTTCGCAAGGCATTTATCTGGTTTTGGTCTACCAAACATTTTGAAGACTTCCTTAAGTTAATAATATCATTCACCGGTATACGATATTCCTTATTTTCTGCTTTAAGGACTGTATCCTCTGAAGGTGCTGCATAGTCATCAAGGAGTTCATTACCATCAACAGTAATTTTCACATTGAATGATTCAATACTTGGAAGTTTCTTAAGCTGTCCTGCAGAATCATAGCTTCTTAAAACTAATTTATAAACCTTGATAAATGGAGGTGCTTGAAACTCCCCACCCGATTCAGAGCTAAAGGTAATTTCAGTACTACCTGGACCAAAGGGGCTACTCTTATAAATGTCATTAGCAAGTAGAACAAACGATCCTGATTTAGTATTTGGAATAGTCACTTCAATTTTAGGAGCAATGTCGGAGGTAGTTTTTTGGCCGTCACACCTTAACTTGGACTCGGTGGGATCAAAAATTAATCTCTTGATGGCCGGACAATTCTTTTGTTTTTCTTCGAGCTTTCGGCAAAACTCCGAATTGATAGCATCAAGTAAAAATAACTCATCTTCCTCTGCAAGATCTTGGTTTTTTCGTTCTTGCTCCAAGAGCATCAATTCCCCAAGAGGCATGTCCTGGTAGAGTCCCGATGAATTTTCTTTATTAGTTTCCTCACCGTTTTTAGCTAGTGGATTTTCTTCTTCACCTATCGGAGCTGTACTTCCAGCACGTCCAGTACCTTGACTGCTACTCGGATTGCACTGAATAAATAAAAACGAAAGTACTAAAACATGAAAGACCAAAATTCCGGATCTATAAGAAATCTGAAAGGTTGATGTTTTGGCCATAATGTTTGCTTCCAATCTGTATTTATTGATATAAAATAACTATTTAGCTATGTTTTCTACTATAAACAAGTCTATCAATTCATCGATAATCTCAATCTTCTTTGCTGGGTCAACTTATCGGAATCAGACACAATAACTTCATAAAAACAATGTAAATACCTAAATTTTTAATAAAAACATAATGCTTATAAATTCAAGTTATTGTACATTGATTGTTATTTAGAGCTCGATATAAGGTCAACCCTATAACTACATCCCCTGCTAATTATTAAGTTATGTGCTACAATCTAATAATAAACTGATGCTTACAATGCATTGCCCAAACTGAGGGACTTAAATGGCTAAAATACTTGTGGTAGATGATTCTCTTACCATCAGAACCAATCTTAGCTCCATACTAAAAAAATTGGGCCATGAAGTGGTTATGGCGAAGGATGGCATTGAGGGCCTATCTCAACTGAAAGAAAACCCTGATTGTGCTCTTGCATTTGTAGATGTACATATGCCTGAACTTGATGGCCTTGCCATGATAAAAGAAATAAATGAAAATCCTGATACTTATAGTTCCCTCCCAATTGTCGTTTTAACAACCGAAAATAATCAACATAAGATTGCAGTTGGAAAAAGTTATGGTGCTACTGCCTGGTGCCTCAAACCAGCATCCCCAGACCAAATCGCAACTATTGTCGATAAGCTAATAGACAGCTAAATCATTGCAGATTTAATTATTCCCAGATAAAAACAAAGACTATAGTTCAGAATTAATGCTAGTTCTGATTGTAACAGTGTATTGTAAGGTATAAGAAATGACCTATATAAATCGATCTGAATTTGGAACAAATTCATTCGGAGAAAAAATCTATTCTTTCAAGCTAAAAAATAATCAAGGTACCACGATTCATTGCTTGAATTATGGGGCTAGCATACAAAAATTCCTCTGCCTCAATAAAAACGGCAATTGCGATGATCTAGTCTTAGGTTTTGACTCGATCTTAGGGTACGAATCTAAGGCAAACCAAAACTTCGGAGGAACCATTGGTAGAGTTGCTGGTCGTATCGAAAAAGCTTGCTTCAATTTGAATGATAAGCACTATAAATTAGCAAAAAACTGGAAGCAGCATCACCTCCATGGTGGTAGCAGCAGACCCCTAGACCGAGTTATTTGGGATGCTCATAATGCCTCAGAAAGAGATATATCTCGGATAAAATTTATATATTCTAGCCCTGATGGGGAGGAAGGATATCCTGGAAATTTATCCATACAAATTACCTATAGCCTAAACAGTGACAATGAACTAATTATCGATTTCGATGCTACAAGCGATCAAGAAACTCCGTTAAATTTAACCAATCATTCTTACTGGAACTTAAAAGGTGCTGGAAATGGGAATATCTTTGACCATAAATTGGAAATAAAAAATTGTGGATACTTAGAATGTAATGATGAGCTTATTCCCACTGGTAAAATTACATTCCCCACCAAAGAAGACCCACTTAATTTCTCTGTAAGAAAGAAAATTGGCAGTGATTTTGAAAAAATCGTTGCACGCTATCCACAATATAAAGGAATCGATCATACATTTATTTTGGACCCTAAATCGAGTGAGCATGTCTCTTTGTCTGAATCAACGAGTGGTCGCAGTTTAAAGATCAATACAAGTCTTCCCTGTATTCAAGTTTATAGTGGCAACCATCTATTTAAACAAAAAGGTAAAAATAATTTTATTTATAATCCTTTTGGGGGAATCGCGCTAGAATGCCAACTATATCCCAATGCTGTTAATCAAAGTAAGTTTCCAAGTTGTATCTTAAGACCCGAAAAGCCTTATAAGCATTTCATCAAATTTGGTATATCCACTAATAGAGTTGTCTAACAATTGATAAAACCCTTTGGTAGCTTAATTTATGTTATTTTATAGTTCCAAAGACCTGCTGCTGCGTAACCTATTTCATCACGAAGCTTATCAATTCTGACTCTTAACTTTGAAGAAGCTGCGT
>JBGCDR010000144.1:0-5145 GCA_045105515.1 Oligoflexales bacterium | reverse complement strand
CTAAAAATCTCTCACCGGTTGATTTTATTTTGCTCAATTCTATTTCCAATGGATTGTCGCGGGAAAGTAAAATATTAGGTAGCTTTAATTCGGCGATATCGCGCTGCATGATTTGAGAGTTTTTTTTGTCCAAACTAGAGCTATAGAGTGGGCAAGTCATTTTGCTGAGAGGGGGTGGCCAGTGCTGCCATTGCACTACCCCCTTGCAAATGGTCAGTGCAGCTGCGGCAAATCTGACTGTCAAAGCCCTGCCAAACATCCAATGACGAAAAATGGTTTAAAAAATGCTAGTGCGGGGCCTAAAGAAATATTGGCTTGGTGGACGAAATATCCCCAGGCCAATATTGGCATACTTACAGGCCAAGAGTCGGGACTTGTTGTTCTTGATATTGACCCAAGGCATAGGGGAGAAGAGTCGTTAAACGCACTAGAGGAAAAATATGGCAGGCTTCCTGAAACGTTAAAGGTCAGGACCGGAGGAGATGGATGGCACTACTACTTTCTTCACCCAGGTAGTAAAGTTCCTAATAGAGCGAATCTGAGAAATGGGGTGGATATTCGAGGGGATGGGGGCTATGTTGTAGCCCCTCCTAGTATTCATGCTAGTTTTTCTTCCTATGATTGGGTTGAATCAGAGACTACCATTGCTCCAATCCCAGCTTGGCTACTTGAACTAATTCAAAAGAAACAAGGCAAAGCTAAGGAATTAGAACATCATTCTCCCAGCTTCCATGAAGGTAGACGTAATTCATCCTTGTTTAGTCTTGCAGGTTTTCTGAAGTCTAAAGGGCTTATGGGCACCTCAATTTCAACCGCTCTCGAAGCAATTAATAAAAGCCTGTGTGAACCACCTTTAGAAGAATGCGAACTGGCACAGATCACAAAAAGTATTAGTCGATACGAAGAAAAAGAATGGTCCACTCCAACTGAGCTTCCTCCTGAAGTAAAAGCTCCCACAATGGATATAGAATTACTACCTGACGGGTTGAGAGATTGGTGCTTGGATATATCTGAAAGGATGCAAGTTTCTTTAGAGTTTGCTGCGGGTCCCACAGTCGTTGCCTTATCTTCGGTTATTGGTAGAAAGGCCACTATTTATCCCAAGACCAGGGACGATTGGCAAGTGACCCCAAACCTTTGGGGGGTCTTAATAGCACCTCCTGGTTCAATGAAATCTCCAGCTATCTCGGCTGCTCTTAAGCCAATTCAGAGTCTAGCTATCAAAGCAAGAGAAGAATTCTTAGAGGAAGTTCAAAGGATAGAGGCAGAAAAACTTGTCGCAAAGGCAGAGATAGATGCTCTCAAGGACACCCTAAAATCAGCTGTAAAAAATGGAGATCAAAGCACAATTAAAGAAAAGAAAAAAGCTATGGAGTTAGCTGTTCAAGAGTATGAAAAGAAATACAATGTCACAGAAAAGCGCTACACGATGAATGATCCTACGATAGAAAAGCTCTTAAGCATTCTTCAGGAGAATCCTCAAGGAATCCTACTGTACAGGGATGAGCTAAGCGGGTGGATGGAAACCATGTACAAGTCAGGACGAGAGGGTGACAGGGAATTTTTTCTCGAATCATGGAATGGGGATACCCCTTACGGGATGGATCGAATTGGTAGGGGGAGTGTTTTTGTTGATGGTCTCTGCCTTTCTGTCCTTGGAGGTTTGCAACCAAGCAAGTTTCAAAGTTATGTTGCTGCCTTGGCAAAAGGGGGAAAGAGTGATGATGGGCTTTTGCAAAGGTTTCAAATCCTTCTTTCTCCAGAAAAACGCACCACATGGAAGCGGGTTGATCGTCAACCAAACAGTCAAGCAGCAAAAAAAGTAGAAAATTTGTTCTTCCGGCTTGCGAACTTGCCCCTCCCAAAGCGCACAGAAATTGGTGTTGAGCGATTTTCTGTTCATTTTTCAGAGGATGCACAAAGGCTATTTGATGACTGGCATGAAAATCTAGAAATTCGCTTACTATCAAGCACTAGTTCGCCTATTTTGGAGAACCACCTATCCAAGTACCGCTCTTTGATGCCAAGCCTAGCCTTAATCTTTGAGCTTGTTAGCTCCTTATGTGATGACAGCAACTTACCCGAGTTTGTGGGATCTCAATCTGCTGAATTAGCCATAAAATGGTGCGCATTTCTGGAGCAACATGCTCAAAAGTCTTATGGGGAATATATTGACCCTGAGATGGCTGGTGCCAGAAGGCTGCTAGAAAAAATTAGGTCTGGAATAGTGAAAGACTTTGAACGCAGCAGGGATATTTACCGTAATGGTTGGAAAGGCTTGGCTTCTCAAACCGAGCTGGATGATGCCTTAAAAACATTGACTAAATATGGTTGGGCAAGGTCCGAAATCATGTCGCCACCAACCGGTAGGCGCTACGAAGTTATTAGGCTGCATCCTAGTTTGCGGTTGGTATAGGGAACACCCGCTAAAGTAAACCCTATACCTTCCTAGAAAACTCCATGAGTTTATCACGAAATTTCTCTGCTTGCCTCAACGGAATGAGGTGAGCAGAGTCTTCCATTTTTACCAGTTTTGTCTTCTCTTGCTTGCCAAATAAGATAAGATCACCCTGTTAATAGCCCTTTATTTATAGGTGTATGCATAACAAGGGTTGGAAGTTTTAAGCCTTCATATTCAAGGTATAAATCTACAGCAGTCGACTCCCTTTCTATCTGCACCATGGCAGCTTTTCTCATGGTGGCTGTAACAGGTTTCCCCCTGAACCTAATCTTAGAAAGCTCTTCAGCCCATCCCATCTTAGCCTTATTAACTCTCCAAGGGTGGCCTAGGATCACAAGCCCTGCAATATTTGATAGGCCATATTCTTGTAGATAGTAAGCGGCATAGATTACGCTGATGCCGCAGGCTACCAAGACTATTTTATTTACCTTAAGGTCGCCAAGAACCAACTTAATATCACCAGCGTGGTCAATAAATTTGTAGCCTTCCGTGGGTGTAGTGCTTCGTCCCCTTCCTCTAAAACTCATGCTAGCGACATTAAAGCCAGAAGCTAGACAAGGGGCAAGGCTGCGAAAGCCATCAATTGCTTCTCCTGCCATTGCAGGCAAAAAGAGAAGAGTCGGTTCCAAAGACTTTTGAATGGTATGAAAGAGGTGAATTCCTACATTATTCTCATGATATGGCGTCTTGCTGCTTTGGTGCATGTACTGTCCCTTTTGCTGCCGGTAGTCCAACTAGCATTTCAAAATAATGGTCGTTTTGACAATGTTTGGCTTTAATTGTGCCCTTATGTATTTCAACAATATGCTTGCACAAACTCAATCCAAGTCCGGTACCATTAATTTTACTTGTAAACCCACTCTCAAAGATACGCTCAGTATCAATTGCTGTGCTTTCTAAAACTGGGTTCTTAAGGGATAAATAAACTATTTCAGATTCTTGATGTATTTTTATTTTGATTCGATTTTTTTCTCCACATGCTTCCACTGCATTAGCATATAAATTTTGAATCAGTGTTTTCAAAAGAGTCTTGTCACCGATAACAAACGGGTCTTCAGTTACCTCTATATTCGCTTCTCTTGGTCCAAATATTTTTTCTAAATTAACTCTCCGAGGAAATTTTGCATAATCATCAGTTGCGATCTTTTTGAGAGCCTTTCCCATCTGCTCAATCAGCAATTGTGCTTGGTCTAAAGTGTCTGAAATAAGCTCATTTTTCTGCTGTGGATCAGAAATTAAGCTAAGTTTTCTTAGTTGGTTATACTGATAGAAAGTTGGTGCTTTTACCTCATGATAGTATTCTTTTGCCAAAAGCATCCGGTTACGCAGCAAGACTAACTTTTTATAGTCGGTCAGGGATGTCCAAAGTTCATCGAGTTCCCTAATTTCCAAATTTTCAGGTTTTTTGGGTTCGTTTCCTGAACTGAGGCTATTCCAGACATCATGTAAGGGATCGGATATCTTGCACTGGACACCCTTAATAATTTTCCTCGTACCTATGTAATAACAGGCTACTAGCAGTAGACAAACAAAGGTAATAAAGGCCATCAAATCACTTCTGAAAAATTTAGGAGCTATAAACCCTTTGACATAAATTTTTGCCCCTTCCCAGTGTGAAGGCAAATAAAGTGCAACCTGTAAATCACTTTGCCATTCTACAGAACACTGGCCCAAAGAATAGTGTGTCAAACTTCGCTGGGGTCTTGTGTTTATTACATGTAATTCTCTAATATCAAAACGCTTATCAAGGTTGGCCGCGATTTCCTTGAAGTAAGCTTGGTGCGCCTCAAGCTGTGATGTTTGCACCAATGTCCTCGAACTGCCCAGCATTTTTGAGCAAACATGACGTACATATCGGTCAGTCGAAAACTTAACGGATGCAACCATTACAAAAATACAAAGACATCCCAGTAGCACAGTTGTAACTAGGGCAAGCCTTTTGAACTGAGAGCTTAGGTATTCGCTTATAGTACCTTGATAGGTTTCATTTTTGTCCTGTCCCATATTCCTAGATAAACCTTTCTTTCTGAAAAACCATTTTCAATCTTGTAATGCCCAGAGCTACCGTATAACTCACCCGATCTAATCTTATGTTGGAACTCTTCTCTTGAATTCGACTTTTCTGCAGCTAGCATTGCAAATACCAACATATCTTTAAGAGCATATATAATTGGCTCGTTGAGATTTTGTCCTTTAAACTTAGGCTTTTTGGCCAACCTATCGCTCAGGTTTGAATAAGCTCGAAGGCTTGGCTCAGACACCGAAAACTTATGTGCTTTCAGATCATTAAGGTCAAAATAATCACTTACTACGTAGAAGTTTTTAATGTTCCTAGAAATGCCTGCTGCCAGAGTTTGAGGCAGATAGTTCCATTGACAATGGGCAATAAGTTTAATTTGATTTGCATAGCGCTCCATGCCAAGGGTATTGACTAAATCTAATTGCTCGAAAGGAGATCCCGCTAGAAGAATATTGACTGGTTTTTGCTTACTTAAAGATTCAATTAAAGCTTCTAATTGCTCCCAATATTTGAAGGGATTGCCTGAGCATTGACCGAAATGCTTTTATTTCTTAATTGAGTCAGTATAACTACTTGGTTAAATTTTCCGACACATCAGTTAATTCAACTATTTCGTACTAATTTATTTTTGTCCTATCAAGGCCAACTTGATGCTTTATAAATT
>JBGCDR010000143.1:0-25475 GCA_045105515.1 Oligoflexales bacterium | reverse complement strand
ACGGATGGGGCTTTTTTTATTTCTGGAAGAGAGATCCCTCGACTTTGCTGGGGATAACGGAACAATGATCTCACCATCAGGCCGTAGGCAGTCAGGTGGAACTCTAGCGAGTGCTACTAATAACTTGATCTAAGCTGCCGTGTTACCAAAAATTACTTTAATTACTTTACAAAGCGACCCCAAGTATAAAAGTGATTTAGGAACACTTAAGCAAACGTATAAACACAAAGTAATAATCAAGAGAGCAGTGCCACTTGTACTAAATATTTGCTCGAAGTGAGCTGAGATCATATTACCAAATGAGGGTAATGGCTCTACCATACCAAAGCCAAGATAACTAAAAATCGCCTCAATTATTATCCCTTGCTGAAAGTGATTGCAAAAACTGTAAATAAGCATCTTTAACCACCCATCAAATATCCCGTATTGAATAACAAGCTCAGTCCTTCGACCTCCTGTTAAGAGATAATTCTTCCAATATGTTTTATTCATATCAAGAGTGTAGGCACTTTGTAGCAAAAGCCATGTTTTAGCAAAAAAGAAAATGAAAAAAACTAGCCATATGGTGCTCACAGAATGAAGGTTTAGAACTCTTGCTCCTAGAAGGACTAAGATAGGTAGTGGGAATGAATAAAAAATAGCAGATATTTTTGAACAAAATCGAATAATCAAAGAAGCAGACTTCCGATTTATAAGAAAAGTAAAGAGGATCATAGAGCTTAAATGACTCAATCCAACAATTAGAAGAACTGGAATTAGATTTGTGTAGATGCAAAGGCTTATACGTAATAACAAATCTCGCCCAAGCGAATCTGTACCAAAGAAATGATTAAAATTGGGAGCAAGGTTACCACGCAGTAAATTAACTTCATCTGTAAATAGTAAGAACCAAGGAAAAGCAATGAATGAAAATGCTAGTAAAATACTTGTATGGAAAAATAGCTTACTCTGATTAAGTACCTTAAACATCATATCCTTCAAGCCTTTGTTTTAACCAATGGTCAGCAATTTTTATGGAAGCCATGAAGATATGGAAGCAGCTTAAAAAGCCCAAAATATAAATAAAAAAATCACCCCATTTGAGTTTTTCATAACTTATCCATATTTTGCTCGCTAATCCGTGGAAGTTCATAATTGGTTCAAGGATAAACAGCTCGCAGAATAAAATCCCTAAGCATTCTAGATATGAGCATGCCATCGTTCTTATAAGAATGAATTTGTGTATGGTGTGTTGTGCAGGCAAACCTAGAGCGATTGAAGATTTATAAAAGTTACAAAAAATGGATTCTTTTGCAAATTGTTTAGCGTTTTTTTTAATCGAATGAGGCATACCAGAACAGATAAATAGAATCAGACTAAAAGCAGCTATCTGAGTTAGTTTATCTATAAATGAATCACTAGGAAGTACCATTAAATTGTAGTTCGTGAATTTATAAACTAAAAGTAAAGATAAAGGTGCAGCAAATAAAGAAGTAAGGGGCGGGTTGATGCCATCTAAAGATGGCATGTTAACAGACTGCAATGAAAATTTAGACACATCCTTTACAGCAGTATATTTCTTTATTAGATGCAAACTCCAAAGGAACGATAAAATGCCATGCAATAACAAAATTGTTAAAGTATTCATAATGTGGTCCAATAAAAATTTCATTAGGCAGTTAGAAATTTACCTTTTACTTATGCTCAGCAAAAACTTCTACAGCTTTAATAGCACGTTTCCAGCCTGCTAATTGTTCTTTTCTAAACTGCTCTTCTTGAGCATTGATAACTGGGTTGTAGACACTGTCTACAGTTCTTAACTTTTTTAAATCATCTAAACTTGAGTAAATCCCAACTCCAAGTGCAGCAAAAAAAGCAGCTCCCAAAGCTGTGGTCTCAAGGTTACGCGGACGTTCTACTACAATATTACCAAGATTTGCTTGGACTTGCATAAGTAGGTTGTTAGCACTTGCTCCTCCATCCACTCGCAGAACCTTGAGCCCATGCTCACTATCTTTGATCATAGCATCTAGTAAGTCACAAACCTGAAAAGCCATACCTTCTAATGCTGCTCTAACCAACTGATTTTTATTAGTTCCGCGAGTTATACCAAAAAAAGCTCCGCGAGCATTAGGGTTCCACCAAGGAGCACCCAGTCCTGCCAGTGCGGGAACAAAGTATACTTCTGGAGCTCCGAGAACATCACTTGCTAGGAATTCGGCATCTGCTGACTGCTCTAAGAGAGATAGATTATCTCGTAGGTACTGAACAGCCGCACCTGCAATAAAAGCAGAACCTTCAAATGCATAGGATAAACAACCATCCAGCGACCAACTTACTGTGGTGAGTAAGTTATTTTGTGAAGGGATTGGGTTTTTTCCCAGTTGCAGAAGGAGGAATGCTCCTGTTCCATAGGTGCATTTTGCTTCTCCTTGCTCAAAACAAGTCTGTCCGGCTAATGCAGCCTGCTGGTCACCAAGTGCACTAGTAATGGGAATCCCATCAGGAAGAAACCCGGTACCTTTAGTTTTTCCCAGCAAGCAAGCACTATCTTTAATCTCAGCTAAGCACTCTTTGGATGGGACTGAAAAAAGCTCTAAAAGATCTTGGTCCCAGCTACCAGAGTGAATGTTATAGAGAAGGGTACGACTAGCGTTACTCGCTTCAGTAACAAAACTATCTCCTTGAGTTAGACGATGTATTAAGTAGGTATCGATAGTTCCACAAATGCCTTCTCCTGATCCTAGTTTGTTTTTAATAGTCGGTTCGTTTTCGCAGACCCAGCGTAACTTTGAGCCACTAAAGTAGGGGTCTGCCAACAAGCCAGTTTTGTCTCTCAAAAGAGACTGCTGGCCACTTCGCTTGATCTGTTCACAGATTTCGGTGCTACGCTTACATTGCCAGACAATTGCTTTGCGCAAAGCTTTTCCACTTTTTCGGTCAAAGAAGCAAAGAGTTTCTCTCTGATTGGTGATTCCGATTGCAGCAATTTTATTTGGATGGAAGTCGGGGTCTTCCTGGCAAGCCATAGCCAATACACGGCTAGCAGCTTTTTGCACGGAAGCCCAAATCTCGTCGAGGCTATGTTCTACCCAACCAGCTTGTGGGTAATACTGCTCAAAATCAATGGTGGCCCGTGCGCAGACAAGCTCTTTTCCCAATTTTTGTGGATCTAAAATTAATACAGTTGTACCTGTTGTCCCTTGGTCGATGGACAATAAATAATTGCCTTGCATCTCACTATACCTCTGGATTGGTAAGGGTTAGTTTCTAAACATTCTCTGGAGAGATTGTGCAATAATTAAGGGGATTATAAAAAGGAAAATGAACAGAAAGTGAGTAATAGTATTATTTTGTAGGGCCCCAGTAGCAGCTATGGTACCGCAGAGGTCTTTAGCTTCAGGTTTAGCTCTTTTTTCTGGCTTTTTAAATTCAACCACAGGATTAGGGCTTCCTTCTGCATTTGTGGTGTCACCTCCTCCAGGAGAGCTTGGTTTCTCTGTGACTTCATAGTCCTCATTAGGAACAAAGTTTAAACAGTCTGGAATGATTTCATTAATCACTTGCTCAAAGCCTCTAGCCTTGGCCTTATCAACGATGGTGCATCCGAATTTACCCTGGTAGAAGTGATGGTCAGAGGCAACAAGTGCAAGCAGCAGGTTGCTGTAAGTACTCCTAGCATCCAAAAACTCAATCGCTTTAATTACTAAACTATCAAAGTCGGGACCGGTAACACTTGGGTCAGTCCTAATATCCCATAATAAACCTGACACCAATTGTCCCTTTAGGTGATACAAATCGTTCGTAATATTCCAGTATTCTTCGCTACCATATTTTAAGTCATTATCTGCATTTCGTAAGCATTGTCCTTGTTGCGAACAAATTGATCCTGAACCTGGGCAAATGGACTCCCCTAAGCAAGTATTCCCGCTTTTTGCGAAAATAAAGAAGTCTGCAAGACCTTCATGGATTGCTCCAGAATGATCGGTCAATTCCTCGCTCCCGTCTTCTACCTCCAGTTGTTGCGTTGATTTCACTGATTGAAAGACGATATGATGGCCAAGCTCATGACCAGAGACATCTGCGTCGAGTGCTAGATTAGTTAGGTGAACTCCATCTCCATCTCCAAGTGTGATGCTGGGAACATCTGCAGTGATGCTAGGGTCATCAGGATCTACATATTCTGCAGGTAAGTAAAGCGCGTTGTTAGGGTTAGGAGGATCATCTTCATTCTTGCCGGGAATAGACTCATGAATCTTGACAGTTAATAACTCTCCTTCGATCCATTTAAATCCATTTTCTTCAAACCATGCGATCATCCGGGAGACTTGTGCAAAAACATTAACTTCCGGGAAATTTTCATTCTCAGGTTCTACCACAAAATTATACTGATCTGAGCTAATCCGATCGACACCATTTGGTTTGGTAGTAACTTTGTCAGAAGTTAAAAAGGTATCGCCAACAAACTCAAAGGTCTCTGTCACTAGCCCCGACGAATCAATGGAATTAACTTGGTATGATTGAGTGGTTCCTGATACTTGATAAAACCTCTTATCCAATTTATAAATTTCGTCAGCATCACGAAAAATTGCGTAGTTTAGTCCCATATAGTTAACTAGTATTTTCCATACCGGTACCAAATTTCCAGCGAATTGGTAGAGGCATTTGCTCGAATGGGTGAGCTTGACTAGATCGGGATTGTTAAAAATTTCTGAGGAACTTTTGCTAATGGTGAAGACTTCAGAAATAGGCAACCACATAGAAGAGTGATAGCTATCTCTATCAGGCTTGGACAAGGGTAAGGTGCCAGTGATGGTTGGCAGAGTGCTATCATAAATATGAGCTTTTATCTGATGTTCACAGATAGGAATATCACCATTCTTGAAAGTAAATTGGTAAATTTGATGACCATCATGATAGGAACGATATTTTTTTTCTAAGTGAAGTTGAAAGCTTGTATCCAGGCCAATCTTATGTAGGTAGTTTTTGATAGTTTCGGTCGGATCGCTTTGTAAGTACAAGCCTTGATAAAGAGTGTTCTCTTGGATTCTGTTACTGTTATTAGGATGGGTAAAAACACGTAAGCTTTTGTGCTCTGAATAAGGAAGGGTGCTGATTGAATCGAGTAAACTAATACCATATGCTGGAGCAAAGAGAGTGCTCGAAACGGCTAGTATCAGTCCCAGCATTAAGCTTCTCAAAGCCCCTCCTAAAAAGGTAAGTCATTGATAATATGAAGAGTTGAAAGAAGTACCGGAGAGTCAGACCTCCGCACCTTCAGTTTCAGTTCCACTCTTAAGTTTTCGGCAAAAAAGCATGGGAAATTTAGAGAAAAATCACGGGCTTGATTCTTTCTCAATAGAATTGGTAATTTGGTTGCGAATTCTTATTGAGTTGCTGATGAGCTCATAACTGTCATCGAGTTTTTCTAGAAGCTGAGGGCTGGTTTTTGTATTTTGACTCAGATTAAGGCTCGAATATGCTATCCCAGCTACCAAGGCCCCAATTATTGCTCTTGTAATTCCCGGTCTAAAGCCAACATCTTTGATTTTCTGTCTTTGGGTTTTCTTGCTAATTAATTGATTATCAATCTTATTTGCTCCATCAAATTCTCTTCTAAGCTCACTAATATCTCGATTAGTTCGTTCTGCAACTTCTTGGTAAAAGGAGTTATCTATTTTTTTAATGTTTTCTGAATGTTTGCTCAAATCTGTTAAAAGTGTGGCTCTAAAATCATCTCTTACGTCGGTGCCATCAAAAAATCTACTGGCTTTTGCGGAATATTCTTTCTGTAAAACAGTCATTTCTTGGATTCTAGCACGGGTGCTATCTATTTTATTTCCAAATAAAGTACGAAATTCTTCTAATTCCGGTAGACCATTGTTAAAAGGATCTGTTTCAAGACCTTTATTGTAGAGAGTATCGGGTTTTGGCTCTAGCATAATCGATCTAAAAAAATCTTGATCCCAAGTTTTTGGATAAGTATCAATAAGTTTTTTATTCAGTTTCTTACCAGTTTCACTTTTCTGCAACTGCTCAAGAACTGCCTCTATTTCTCTTTCAAGGCGAGAATGACTTTCAAACACTTCATTAAGATCTGTGCGCCTGATGCTAGAGAAGCTCACACCACTTTGAATAGAGCTTAAGGTTTTTGTATAATCTGTAGAGATTCTTTCAATCTCACTATTTAATTTTTTTAGGGTTAGCAATTTACTTCCAAGTTCATAGCTTTGATGCATGAAGGCAAGGGATCCAACTGTTAATATTAGTGCCGCACCAACGTTTCTTTGTTTTTCTTCTGTTAGTTTTAACGACGTATTTTGTGCTTCTGCTGGGTTGCTATCGCTGAAATCACTTTCAACAAGCCCAAGCATATTATTCAAATGCAATTCGGTACAACGATCTTCACCTACCACTAAATTATTGCGTAACAGGTCAAAGAACTGTTGAGATTTTACCGATTGGCTGTTTGTAAGGTCAGTTTCGTTTTCTTCAAAATAAGCCTCGATATTGTTATGAATTTTCTTGCATTCTTGACGGATGATTTCTTCCTGCTTCTGGAATTGAATCAATAGATTAGAAATATCCGAATATTCGTTTGGTGACCGTAGGTATTTTTTCGTGATCCATGGACCACAGGTATCTTTACGCTCTATGGTTTTGTTAGCCCTGGCACAGGACCTTACAGATACTTCTATTAGTCCCGTTGTAGTCTTAGGAATACTATAAGAAAGGCTTGTCATCACTCCTGGTGCATCGGGACCTGGCTCGCAAGTACCAGTTTCTACCTGACATATAGTATATTCAAGGTAGTCAGCATCAGGATCTGGTGAGGTAGTGAGATTCAAAGATCCATGAGTTCCAGCATAAATTGTGCCCAAGTCTAATGAATCTGTTTTGAGTCTAGCGCCTTTTACTGGTTCGAGTTTGCTAAGAGGCTTGATCTGCTGAAGGCTTTGGTTTTGCCCTTGACTCTGTCTTAGTGGGCTTTCAACCTGCCGTTTAAGACAAGCTTCTAGTGTAAACAGAGCTGCGATCAAGAAAAACTTTGAGGCAATTCGGTAAGAGCTTAATCCCATTAACTTTACTCACAAGATAGTTGATTTTCCTGACCCTCATCGGTCTAACATTGCTCCAAATCCATATTAATTTTTAACTTCTTATAATTACATGATTAAATCTCAAGAAACCTCTCTTTTATATCTAAATGGTTTGTTCTTGCCCAAAATTGACATATATTGTGTGGCTTGAAGTTGAAAGAATTTTAAGGTGAAGTGAATCATGCAAATAGTGTACATGGGTTCTCCCACGAGTGCTGTCAAGCCCTTAGCATACCTGCTTGAGCATCTAGGTGATGGAAACAAACTTTTAGGGGTGGTAAGCCAAGCTGCAAAGCTTGTGGGGAGGGGCAGAAAAAAGGCCCCTCAAGATCCACCAGTTGCTAAATATGCTAAGGAAAAAGGTTTAACAGTTCTGCAGCCACATAAGGCCAGTGATTCAGAATTTCTTGAGGAACTCAAAAAATGGGCTCCCGACCTTATTGTGACTTGTGCTTATGGGCAGATCTTGAACCAGGAATTTCTAAAAATACCAAAGCGGGGAACCATTAATATCCATCCATCCCGCTTGCCATTTTACCGGGGTGCAACACCGATACCTGCCGCACTTCTGGCTGGTGAAAAGGATACCGCAGTCTCTATTCTCTTCACGGTTAAGGCATTGGATGCAGGTAATATTATCCTTCAAAAGGACTTTCCTATTGGGGCTGATGAAACGGCGGAAAGATTGACGGACAGGCTTTTCCTGGAGTCAGGGCCCTTACTCTTGGAAGCTTTGGAGAAGCTTAAAGATTCGAACTTTAAAGGAGTAGAACAAGATGAAGCCAAGGTTGTTCACTGTCGCAAGATATATAAAAACCAGGGTTTTATTGACTGGAATGCTTCAGCGGAAGAGATCTATAATCGGTATCGCGCTTTTTTTCCATGGCCCGGCTCTTATTCCTATCTTGCTGGCAAACGAGTGTTGATAGAAGAATTGCTCCCTGTGTCTTTGAAACAAGTCCCCACAAAAGGGGAGCTAAACGGATCTTGTTTTTATGATAAAAATAGGGAACTTATCCTAATAAAAACTAGTGATGGGTATCTTGGTCTACGCAAATTGAAGGCTTCGGGGTCCAAAAGCTGTAGCGCGCAGAGCTTCTGGAATGGGCACTGCAGTAAGTTCTTTAAGTCTTAAATAAAAGGGGGTGGTGATGAGCCAAGGTTCTGAGCCTGCGAGAATCGTTGTGGCAGCTTCTGGGTCTGGTCGGAGCCTAGAAAATTTAATTAAGGCCCAAGAAAGCTATCACAATTTCGAGGTGGTTGGTCTTATTAGCTCTAGTGCTAAATGCAAAGCAGTGAAAGTAGCTCGGGATGCAGACCTATCTGTTTTTGTGGATTCTTTCGATAGCTCTCTTCTTCCTTCCTCTGACCTAAAAGCTTGGCTTGCTGATATGAGTCCGCGATGGATTGTCTTGGCTGGTTTTCTTAAGGTTTTCCCGGTAACATTTATGGGTATGGATTGGGGGAATCGGATTATAAATATACATCCTTCGTTGCTTCCCAAGTTTGGTGGCAGAGGCATGTATGGAAACCGGGTTCATCAGGCCGTGCTTGATAATGGAGAGCTTGAATCTGGCGCTAGCATTCACTTCGTGGATTCTCAGTACGATCAGGGCCAGGTCATCGCCCAGGTTAAGGTACCAGTTTATGGTGATGACGACGCTCAAATGTTGGCTCAGCGAGTCTTTGCCGCAGAGTGTAAGCTTTACCCTCAGGTATTGGCCGAACTTATTACAAGTGATCTGCCCTTATCAAGCCAGGAAATAAAAATCTATAAGTTTTAATCAGCTTGGCTCCGACCCTAGTCTGTTAATCCTTTCCAAGTGATTTTAAGAATGACTCTGCTTACTCAACATTTACGGAGATGAGTATATTCTATAAGGGAGAAAATGATGAAAATGATTGCCGAACAACGAAAAACTCAATGGCAGCTTACCGAGGAAAACTACGAATCTGACTTTTTGCGCTTCCAAGATCGACAAGCTGGGGTGAGTTTGGTGTACGATCCTTGCGAAGAGCGCTATTATTATAATGCGTACTGTGTTGAAACAAAATTACTTAAAGAGTTATTTTCAGTTGAATATCGCTTTTTAGAAGAGGCATTAGAGACCGTCAATGATGAATTTGGAACATGGGAGCTGGTCTCCTTCGACAAAAAGAAAAGTGGGTGTGGTAGTTGCGTGGCTAAGTAGTATGCTATACTGCAGGTGGCTCTTAAGCTTATTTTGTGGGCTTGGCATGATGTTTAGTGCATATGCTCAAGGATTCGCTGATAAAAAACAAGAACTGATCTGCAAGCGTCACAAAGTCCTTAACCTTGATGGCTATCGTGACAAAGATGATGGAAGCATTTTTGCCTTTCTTGCAGACACAGAACAATACCTCCAGAATTTATCCACTCGTTCTTTGCTTCCTCATTTTCATCCGAAATTAAACACTAAGCTAGGTGACCTTGATAAGGTCATCCAAAGAATAAAATGGGTTTTAGGTTCTCCACTAGAAGTTTCTTTGTTCCGCCTGTGGGAAATTAATAATCCAAATGAAGATATCGAGGGTTTACTTTGTGATGAGGATGAAGCTTATAAAGTTAACCCCCATTATGGATATAAGCAGCACTATGTTGCTTGGTTTAGTGCCTTGGGAAAGAAAGAATTGGGGCGTGTTTTTCTAACTATAGTCAAAGACAACGGGAAGTGGAACTTTGGATTCTTTCATTTTCATAAATGGACACATATGGAAAAAGATTATGTCAGTTGGATAAAAAGTGGCAATGAAGACATTGTGAATAAACTAGATATTCCTGCGTATATTAAATTCAGTGTTGCTCAAAAGTTATTAGAAGGAAATCCTCACTTTCAAATAAAGAAACGATTGGAATTAGATCAGTACATTAAAGAAAACCTTAGAAAAGAAGAGTGGCTTACTAAGCTTAGGAATCTTTTTCCTAGGCAAACTATTCTCACTGCTGATAGTGTATTCGCCGCCTCTGGGGTAGGTGTTCTATTGAGATTTGAGATAAAAAAAGAGCTTTCGACGGTAAAAATTAGAGAACACTGTTCGGAGCAGCTTGCTAGACTTAAGAGCTTCAATTGGTTTACAAGTATTGATGGATTGAAGTGCAGCTATGTGATTTTAGGTGAACCCAAAGACAAAGAGGGGCAACTAGGCAGTATTTACCTACCAAAATAAAATATTTGATTAAAAACCTCACACAAGTCCTCCACAATCATATGCTAGAATAGAATAGATTCCTCTTCTTATATTATAGGTATGTATCAAGCTGTGAATAAAAAGGATCGACTGTTAGCGCTACAGTATTCACTCTATGAGCGTATCAGAAGCCGCATATACAATATTACAGGACCTGATCCAGAAGAACTTTTAGAATATGAACATTCTTTTTTAAGCAAGTTGCCAAATACTCATTCTGATGGTCAGATTGCAAAGTTTAAAAAATCAGTAGATAAATGTCAGTTTATTTTGTTCGGAGATTTTCATGCACTTCCAAGTAATCAGCAGGATTATTTAGATTTACTAATTTATCAATACCATAAAAAGAATCAGAAAAAAATTATCATTGCCCTTGAGTGTTTTTCAATTGATGATCAAGCTCATATAGATGCTTATATGTTGGGTGATTGCGATGAAAAATCTTTTTTGACTGTAAGTGAGTATGCTAGAAATTGGGGTTTTCCTTGGCAACCCATCAAGAAAATTCTTGATTTTGCAAGAAAACATCATCTACCGGTTATTGGCATTAATGTTGGTAAAGGAGAGAGCTTTTCCTTATCTCAAAGAGACAAGATATTTGCCCAACACCTTCTAAAGGCTGTTAAAAAATATGAAGGGTATAAACTACTATATCTCGTTGGAGAGCACCATTTAAGTATAGATCACTTGCCGAGACAGATTGTTGAACAATCAAAAGGGAAATATAGTTCAAATGACTTGATGGTTGTTTTATCTAATACCGATAAATACTACTTTGCATCGCTTGAGGAAGCTCATGACAAAGCTTCCACATGTTTTTATCTTGGTGAAAATAACTATTGTATATTAGATACGCCACCATGGGGAAAGTGGCTTTCTTACTTGGTGTGGCAAGAACATGTTCTTATGCAACCTGGATGTGATACCTGTGTACATCCTTGGGCTAAACATGGAGAAGAGCAATGTTGTTATGATACGGATGAGTATTTTCTTGAATGCTTTGGTTTTTTCTTGAAATATTTTGGTGAAGGAGAGTCTTATCAGGCTCTATGTAATTATTTTAATCGTGTTGTTGCCGTTGAAAAAGAATATTTTCGAGGCCATGAAATGGAAAATACCTGGGCTTTTTATAGGTTTGAGCATTTTGACTCAGCTTTTTTCCCTGACAAAAAAATTATTTATTGGAAACCCTTGTCTTGGCGAGGGATGATTTCTGCAATAGCACAATGCCTATCATTAAAAAATAAATCAAATAAAGATCATGATAGTGAAGATTTTTTCTATGAAAATGTTAAAGCTTCTTTATCCTTTTATAGTATCCTATCTATGTTTAATCCTCTTGGTTTCTTGGATCAGAGTTGGATAAAAAAAAATTTGTTGGGATATGGGAATAGATTCTTGTTTGAAGAAAATATTCCAATAAACCGATTTTTTTCAGCTCAATTTAATCCTTATTTGTACAGCCATGGTATTGGTCAGTCTTTAGCCAACATGCTAAATAAGAATTTTCACAATCAGGATCATTGCTATGATTACGTTCATAAGCTTCTTAAAACCGATGAAGTTATCTGGCCTTCAATGATATCTGATCTAGAAAAATTAAACCCCAAAAAACATGCTTAATCTTTGATCTTGCATAGACTCCAAGTTTTGCTGATTTTGTCATAAGGAAACCAATTAAAAGGCCCATTAGAGTTTTGATTTGCTAGTTTTCGTGTGCGAGAAATCAGCTTAGTCAGCTTGGCTCTTGTTGATTCCCACAGTCTGATTGAAACCTCTGGATAGGGTGAAATTTTGTAGATTTTACCAATGAGTTCCACTTGATTTAAACTATTGCCTGGTTCAAGGGCAGAGATTAAATCATTCTTTTTAGGGCTTTTGGATAAATCTATTTTCTTTTTTATTAGTCGAAGTTCCTGGTAAATAAGAAGCAACATATTCAATCCTTTTTTAAAATTTTCAATGTAAAAATAGTAATTTTGTAGCTTCAATGTCATTAGCTTGGATAGGTGTGAAACTTTTTATCAAATCACCGCTATCAGTCAAGTAAATTTTCTGCTATCTTGGACTTTGATTTTTAGGAATGAAGTCCTTTGCAATTGCATTCTGATGCAGATATAATTTTTAGGTTTTGTTCCGTTCGTAGATCTTTAATACAGAGGGTTTATTGGAAAAGATACGAGATAGTGTGGTGGTCGTATCAGATGTCCATCTTACTGAGGTGTATGATTCAAGAGGGCAGATGCTCTTAGACTTAATAGCCAATTTAGATCAGGACAAGGTAGAATATTTTGTCCTTCTTGGGGATATTTTTGACTTTTGCTTTGGTGCAAGTCGTTATTTTAAGAAGAAATTTGCGGCTTTTGGAGAAGCTTTAAGTGGGCTTGCAAATGCAGGCATCAAGGTGGTTTTCTTGCAAGGAAATCATGAATTTTCCCTTGATGAACTTGCTTGGGAAGGAGTTGAATTTGTCTTAAAGAGAGACTACCAGATAAAGCTAGGCACTGGATTAAGTCTTAGTTTGACTCATGGAGATCGTTTAGGAGCGCCCTGGCATTATAAGATCTACCTCGCAATCACTCGCTCCTATTGGTTTCGATGTGCAGGGCTTCTATGCCCGCAAAGCCTCTTAGATAAGTTGTGCCTCAAAATTTCAATCCGCTCTCGGGCAAAAAGTAGTAAAAGTAAAATCCCCCATAAGAAGATCCTCCAGAATATGCAGCGATGGCTTGCAAAGCTTGAAACCGTACATGGCATCATTGGACACTTTCATATACCATATCAAGAAAACCATGGAAATAAGGGCAAAATCCTTGGTTTGTGCAGTTGGGACCAGCCAAATGCTCTTGGGTTTGATGGTCAAAATTTCAAGCGATATTATTTTAAGGGTCCAGGCTGTCCATATTTAACTCGTAAGGTAAGAGCAGCAGCTAATACAAGGTGCTAGCTCTTATGTAAAAGGTCTTCGATAAATTTATAAGACCCAAAATTATTTTTGAGCTTTTCCAGTTCGGGGAAAATAAACTCATGGTTCTTTGCTTTCAGCAGGTGAAGCATAAGTAATTGCAGTGATAAAACATCGAGCAAGCTATATGCTTTCAATCTATTGAGAAGTTTGTTGTTTTTGCTTTGCCAATAGTCTTCCCACAGTTCTACAGCATCAAGTCCACTCATTTCTTTATACTCTTTTGGTCTTGATAGGCCTAACGAGACTTCAATATTTTTTAAGCCTCCTGTCCATCCCAAATAATTGCTTTGCCAACGAAGGTCCACATGGGCAAAGGGGAAGCTTTCAAGACGAAATGCCTCTAGTAAAAAAGGAATATCAAAGTTGCTACCACAAAACGTTACTAAAAGCTTGATATCCCCGAGCAGAGTAATGACTTTTTTTAGGTTCTGTCCTTTTACAAAAAGATGCACTTTACCTTGGTGAAGCACAGATATCAAGGTTATATCTGAGGAATATGGCGAAAATCCCGTCGTTTCGATGTCTAAAAATGATGCTTCGGAATAATACTTTGCCAGAACCCTCCATCTTTCCTCTTTCGGAAGTCGAGCAAGAAAAAAGTGCATATCATTCTCTTTTAGAGCATCTTGGCTCGACCTTAAATCAGCAATAAGTTTTTGCTTTCTTTTGGCGCCTAGGGGTAGGCCTGCAGGCTCGTCCAGTGCCTGAGCCCAGGATTCGAATCCGGCTTTATGTAGGCGCTGTGCAGTGCCTTTCGCGATACCTTTACAGTGAAGGAAGCTATACTCTAGCAATGGATGCGATCCCTTTTTCGTTTGAGAATCGATGCTGCCTGTTTCATGCGTTTGCGCCTCACAATATCAGCATCCTCTGGAATGGGAGAACTTAGACTAGGAGCGGTGAAATTGGTGTATTTGATTTGCGGTGTAACCATTTCTCGTTTCAAACAAAACCTTAAAAGGGATTTACTTGCTTCAACCACTGCATTGGTCTCTTTTAGAAAGCGTTCCATCTCTTCGTTCTCTTCCAGACCAGGTGGTGAAGGTGGAATGCAGGCAGGGCATCCCATGCTGCATGGGCATGATTGGGTCACTTCAAGGCAAATAGTCCATAATGTTTCAATGTTTTCATAAAGTTTTTCAGCATAACCGACTCCTCCTTCTATAGCGTCAAAGAGGTATAGTGCACTATACCAGCGTTTTTCAGAATCAGTGCTCAATGCAATATCGGTATCTATATCTCTTTGGTCACTCATGCACATGCTTGGAGCAATTTGTTTAAAGCAATAACTAAGACCAATCAAAGCAGCCCCTAATAACCTCTTATCTTGCTGGTCCATAGCTTGGATCCAAACTCGATCTGGAATTAGGCTGAAGCCTGTGGTGTCATAAATAAAAGGTTCTAAAGTTATGGGGCCATACCCAATGTTTTCAAGACTTCCTTCGCGAATCTTCTTGTATAGTTTTGGTTGCTTGTTTACGTTGACAGGCCCAAAAGATAATCTGCAATTTTTTTCGTCAGTGCATGCTTCAATCTGAGTATGCTTAACCGTGCTTTGCCATACTGCTTCTGTATAATAATCCACCCTCGTTGGTACGACTTGGCAAAGTTTATGGTCAAGGTTTAGATCAGTGGATAGGTATTTTTTTCCAAGATGCTGATAAATAGCATCTTTAAACAGAGTTCCTCTAGCTCCAATCGGATCAATTTCTCCGATAACCTTGCCCTCAGATACAATTTGGATATTGAAATCAGTCATACCACGGATGTTGACTCCCTTGGCAGGATAATCTTCGAGTCCATAGCAGTAGTTTTCCCCCATAGGAATCAAGGTTTCTTCTTCCGCAAGGATATCTAGTGCATCTTGGTAGTTGTAACCAGCCAGTAAGGGCTCACTACGTTTAAGAGGGCGTTCGTATGCAGCGCAAGGTAAATGTTGTAGCAATATATATGGATTTTGTGGCGATAGCCAGGCGTTCTCCACCGGAGCTTCTTCTAAGAATTCTGGATGGTTCACCATATATTGATCGGTAGAGGTATTCTTGGCTACAAAAACCACTGCAGATTCTTGTCCACTTCTGCCAACGCGTCCAGCTTGTTGCCAGAGGCTTGCTATGGTTCCTGGGTGCCCAGAAAGGACCCCAAGCTGTAGATCTCCAATATCGATGCCTAGCTCGAGTGCGTTGGTGGTGATCACAGTATTTAGCTTGCCGGTAGCAAGGTCTCTTTCTAGTTGCCGACGTTCCGTCGGCAGGAGGCCCCCCCGATAGGGTTTGATTTTAGAACGATAAATGGGGCTTAAGCCATTGCAAACAGCTTGGTATAGACGTTCACCTTCTTGCCTTGCTCTAACAAAACAGATGGTACGCACGCCCAATTGGGTAGCTTTGCGTAGCAGGGGCACTGTCAAGGAACCAGGCCCTTTACGGTAAAGCTCTTGCTTATGGGCATTGCTTGCTAAGGGTGGGTTCATTAGGTAGAAGCTGCGCAATGGACTTGGAGCCCCATCTTTACTCACTTCATAGAAGGGCCGGTTGCATAATTGTTGAACATGCTCGCGTGGATTAGCAATGGTTGCCGAAGAGCAAATAAACTGAGGAGAGGCCCCATAAAATGCACATACTCTCAGCAACCTTCTAATAATATTTGCAACGTGTGAGCCATAAGCACCGCGATAAGTATGAACTTCGTCTATAACGATAAATCGCAGACGTGACAGAAATGTTTTCCATCGGCGAGTATGATTAGGCAATATCCCAGCGTGGAGCATATCAGGATTACTCAGGATGAAGTCTGCGCTCTGGCTGATTTTAAGACGTTCCTCTTGTGGGGTGTCACCATCGAAGGTTCCCAAATGGAGAGCTGTGTTGGGAATTGCATTTTTTAAGACCTTAACTAGGCCTCCCTCTTGATCTCGCGATAGAGCCTTGGTAGGGAACATGAGGAGGCATGAACTTGGTTTTTCCGGATGTTGCAGATACTGATTCAATATAGGCAGCAGGTAGGAAAGTGTTTTGCCACTCGCAGTCCTTGAGACAATCACAGTATCTTCGCCTCTGCTAATTGACTCAAAAGACTCAAGCTGATGGCTGTATAACTTGTTTATTCCAAGCTTATTTAAAGCTTGCCGTAGACCTTGATGGATGGCTTTTGGGAAATCTTCTAGTTCACCTGAGCGAGGAGCGATGACCCTCTTCGTACTTATTTCCCGGGAAAAATGGGACTCAAGAAATCCAGTTAACTTGTTCAAGTCTTGGTTATCCAAGGTAAAAGATCCTCTATGCACTTGCTGTGATAGCTTTATGAAAACGAAACTTTGTTACTACATGCTAGAAATTACCTGCAATCGTAAGGCATCAAAAACTTGAGAATGGATGCTGAGCATTCAGATCAAGCAATATATGCTTTTGCGAATGCTTGCAAAGACAATTTCTTCTCCTATCTAGGGCAAGCTTGTACATGTCTTTCGCGATTAACTCCAGAAAGTGGCATTTTAGAGTTTTGTCACCTAGTGAAGAAAGGAGTTTAAAATGATTCGAGTACCCACGGGGCCATTTATTGCTCTTGCACATGTAGCAAGCCAGCTTACTGGTATTTACCTCAGTTTAGATACATGCAATGAAGAAAGCTTATCTGGCGAGGATATGTTTGCTCCAAAGCCTCTTGAATGCTGGTCACTAAGAGAATGGACTGATTATGCTGCTGATTTTTTTTTAAAAGATCCAAAGCACCCCAAGTTTTTAAAAGTGAGGCGTCGCTTACAAGATCAAGGGCTCTCCTTGGCATCAGAAACCCTAAAGTTTTTTCAAGATACTTATGAGAACAACGGTAAAATTTTACTTATTACCGATTCTATATATCCAAAGCTCCTTGCGCATATCCCTGATCCGCCACTTCTTTTAAGTGGGCTAGGAAATCTTAGTCTTTTAAGGACACCAAGTATTTCAGTGATTGGATCAAGGAGAGCCACAGTTGAAACTCTCAGAGAGTGTTATGAGCTAGGAATTCGTCTATCACAATTCAGTATCAATGCTGTAAGCGGAGGGGCCTATGGCTGCGATATTGCGACACACTTAGGAGTTCTTTCTGCTAGTGATGGTACCTGCTTGGCAACCACTGTGTTTGCAGGTGGACTTGCTCATCTTTACCCTAAGGGTAATTTGCATGCGTTTAGAGAGATCATACAGCATGGAGGACTGTGTATTAGTGAGAGGCTGTGGGCACAGGCTGCTCGTCCAGCTGATTTTCCTATTAGAAACAGGATTATCAGTGGACTTTCTTATGAGCTTTTGGTCATGCAAGCAGCACCAAAATCGGGATCACTGATTACAGCTAGAAAAGCTCTGGACCAGGGAAGAGAAGTTTTAGTCTTGCGGCCTCCATCAATGGATTTTGATGCGGGAAGTGGAGGAAGCAAAGAACTTATTGTAGATGGAGCATACTCCTTTGGCAGCGTGGATGAACTATTAAGTCAGTATACATTTTTTCATGAGGCTTGTTCTGCAGGGAGATTCTTGTGAAGAAAATGCTTTCACATCTCTTAAGTTTTTTTACAAAACCAGATGTTGAAGAGGTTTATGTAAATGGGAACCACGGTTTGGCAGTTCTAAGAAAATCCAAGCATGAATACTTTCCAGTACCTTCCTTCTTTTATAAGGGCGAAGACTTTATCAAAGCTTGTCAAAATCTTGCATTGCAATGTGGTCTACGGCTTGATCCTATTCGTCCTTTTGCTGGGGGAATATTAAAAGAGGAGGGCTTACGATGGCACTGTATTATTCCGCCTGCCGCGCCTCGTGGACCTCTGTTTGCATTGAGGAAACATCGATTTGGAGACCTGACGATCGATGACTTTGCTGGGGAAAAAAAACTTAAGTGTGAGCTTATGTCCCTGCTTGAAAATAAAACCTCTCTTTTATTTTGCGGAGAAACGGGGAGTGGAAAGACTAGTCTTTTAGCTGCATGTTTAAAGGTTTGTGCCCTAAATGATCGGGTTTTGATTATAGAAGAACTTGAGGAGGTGCCTTTGCTTGGAGCGCTTTGGAGTAAGCTGTTGAGTAAACCTGAGAGTATTTATGGCTCCGGTGCGTTGAGTATGGAGATGCTTTTTCGTGAGTGCCTGAGGCTTAGACCTGACCGTATGGTGCTGGGAGAATTGAGAGGGGCGGACTTTTTCTGTTTTCTTGAAGCTATATCTTCAGGGCATCATGGTGTTTTTGCTAGCTTTCATGCAGGTTCACCAAGTCAGCTTAAGCAGCGACTAATAAACGCCAACTTCGACACAAGATCATTGGAAGAACTGGGGGTTTATGGAGTGTTTCTTGAGCGCCATAATCCCTGCAAGATTACTGCTATCAAAGAACTTTCTCGCTTCCTTTCCACTGTAGGTAATTGATGAATAATTATTTGCAGCTCCCATTTTCTTTTAGTAAACCACTTATAAGCTAGGTAGATTTAAGCGAAATAATCTGATAGAAACTGGTACTTGAAGTAAAACTAAAGGCTGTATTGGGAGCCTATATGCGCATATTGGTGGTAGATGATGATGAGATCTTAAGGCTTACGGTAAAACTTGCTTTGGAACCTAATGGATATACGGTCGATGAAGCAGTTGATGGTCTTGAAGCTGTAGAAAAAGTCAAAAAAAACGGGAATTATCAGGTTTGCTTACTTGATGTAAACATGCCACGAATGAATGGTATGGAAGCATTGCAACGAATTAAGGAGATGTATCCCCAGATATTCTGCCTAATTCTGACAGCACATTCTGACGTAAAGGATGCAGTAAGGGCGATTAAATATGGTGCCTATGACTATTTGGAAAAGCCTGTTGATACGGATCAGATTCTTGAAATGATCGAATCGGCAAAAAGAGCTAATTCTCTAGTCGAAGCCGCAGCTTTTTCTGCACCCAAGGTGCAATTCGATGAAGGGCGTACCATGATTGGTGGGTCGTCTGAGATAACCAAGGTCTACGATATTATATTCAAACTTTCTAAAGTAGATACTGCTGTATTAGTCAGAGGTGAAAGTGGAACTGGTAAGGAGTTGGTTGCTAGAGCGATTCACTACAATTCACATCGTAAGAAGGGGCCATTTGTTGCGGTTAATTGTGCAGCAATTCCTGAAAATCTCATTGAAAGTGAACTTTTTGGCCATGAAAAAGGGGCTTATACAGGAGCTGATAAACGAAAAATAGGGAAATTCCAATTTGCCGATGGTGGCACCTTATTTCTTGATGAGATAGGAGATATCTCACAAGGAATGCAGGTAAAGTTGCTTCGAGTTTTGCAGGAAAAAGTTTTTACTCCAGTTGGAAGTAATCAGGAGCTAAAAGCAGACCTTCGGATAATAGCAGCTACAAATAAACCCCTTGAAAAAATGATAGAAGAAGAACAGTTCCGTTCAGATCTTTATTTTCGCTTAAATGTTCTCCCCATCATGTTACCTCCATTACGGTCGCGTCAAGGAGATATCGCACCTCTAGCTGAATTTATGATCAAAAAATTTAATACTGAGCATTCTCGGCAAATCAACTGTCTAAGCCCAGGTGCTCAGCAAGCTCTGCAAAATTATTCATGGCCAGGCAATATTCGTGAACTGGAAAATGTTATTGAACATGCATTTATTCTAGAGAGTTCTGACACTATCCAATTGGGTGCCTTGCCAGAGCATCTATTACTAGTTCAAAGGAAAGCAGACGCTAGTCTCAATGGCGCAAGTTCGGGACTCGAAATCTTGCCAGTGAAAAATTTGGAAAAAGGTATGATCGACGATTTTTCCGATCTAAATTACCCTGCCTTAAAAGAACAGTTTGAGAGAGAGTTTCTGATTAGAGCGCTAAAGGCTTTTCGAGGTAAGGTTAATCAAACTGCTGCCCATACGAAGATGACTAAGGTGACTTTATTGCGTAAGCTTGAAAAATATGGAATTAACCCAAAAGAATACCACATCTGATCTTAAATCCTCTCAAGCTTGCTTTTCTTACTCTGCTCTTATCCGCAATCATTGATCTTTTGAACCTTTGAAGATGTTTGCTTGGTTAAACCCTGCCTAAGATCGGTGTGCTATTTTTCCAGCAGCCATAAAATTACTAGCTAACCGCATCTTTCTTTTATAGAACTGCTCATTGATTTTGAGTACAGAGAATAAGGCTACAATATGAAGTTCAAAAAAATGATACGAATTATCGCTGTTGTTTCTGCTTTGCTTACAAGCTTTTCCTTTGCAGCACAGCTCACCTTATTGCCTCATCAGCAAAAGGTTCTGAACTACCTAAATTGCAACCCTAATTTGCATGGATTAATCCTGTATCATGCACTGGGAGCAGGCAAAACTATTACTGCTTTGTTTTATGCTAAGCAACAGCCCCTTAAAACAGTTATTTTGGTTCCCGAAGTACTTAAAGCTCATTGGATTAATGAGTCAGGCAAGGTGGGGGTACATACCAATGAAGTAGAGATTTTCAGCTACAACAACCATAAAGATCTAGAGCGAATTAAGGAGATTGATTTTTCACAAAATCTTGTGGTTGTTGACGAAATTCAGAAACTGGTGGAGCAGATTCGCCACACTCCAGATGCAAGGTTTTTAGATATTTATTGGAATCTATTTAAAGCAAAAAAAATGCTGCTCTTAACTGGAACACCTGTGTTTACTGATGCTGCAGATGTTGCGTATATTGGCAACTTGACTGTAGGTAAGGAAGTCTTTCCTTTTCACCCTGATGAATTTAAAAATCAGTTTATGAGCATTGATACTGCAGCTTCCCTTTTTCGTGGGTATTTTAGTGAAAGTAAGCTGATGACAACAACCTTGCCCCTATTTGGAGTATTTGTAGGCGCATCTTTGGTAGTCGTAAGTGGTAGTCCTTGGATTCTTCCAATAATGGCTATGGCTGGGTCTTCTAGCTTAAATTTAGTAAATGAAAATTTTCCTATTAATAAAGTTAGCTTTAGAAAATTTAATGCTGCGGAATTTTCAGATTTTAGCAGTTCTTATATCTCATATTATCGCGCTAAAGAGCTTGAAACAAAAGACTATCCTGAAGAGGTAATCCACAATAAGCGGGTTTCTTATACTAAGGCACAGGTTGAATACTTTATGGACTTTGTGGACGGAGTTTTAAGTAAAAATGATCTAAATATCATGCTAAAAGATTATCCAAATCAATATTCCGATGCGATGCTACATGTGAATAGTTCTAAGATTCAGCAGGATATACTTGCTCTTCCTGGAGCGGGAAGGGAGATAGGAAACCTTAGCTTCCATACAGAGGAAGATGATGACATATCCAATAAATTCATTGAAATAGAAAAACTTATTCGCAGAAATAAAGGGAAGACCGCCGTCTATTCTTCCTACTATTACAATGGAATTTTAGAGTTTGCCAAGTTTTTAAATAGCCGCAGTTATGCCTATGATATTCTTGAAGCACAGGCAAGTGTGGACGAAGTTTCTCGCATTCTAAGGAATTTTAATGATGGTGAAAAAGGTATACTTTTGATTCATCCTGAAATTACCGAAGGGATCTCTTTGGTGGGGGTTGAACAGCTACATATTTTGGAACCTGTGAAGAATGTTGCTCTTGAGAAACAAATCATTGGAAGAAGTGTAAGGTATGGCTCACATAAACTTTTGCCTAAAAATAGACGAAAGGTTGATGTCTTCCTTTGGGAGTCTGTGGTAAATTACAGCCGTTTTGGCTTGCCTACAGAAGCTGGCTTGGTACGCCGAGATCACTGGCGCAAGAGATTTAGAGAAGTTAATCCAAACCTTTGGACTAATGGAATAGCTCAGTTAGATCCTCACTATTTTAAAAAGGATCAAACTCCTGATCAGCAAGTGGGTCATAGCAAAGATACCATAGAGGGTGACATGAATAGCTTTGAACTTGTGTGCCAGGATTATTCATTGGAAAATTCTGGGAAGGATCACAGACAACTAGCTTTATCTGGTAATTTAAATTCTCACTTTGCGGTGCCACTCCTGTACTTCAACTACTCAAAAGTGAATCCTTATGATGTCAATAGTTTTAATAGTAAGGAAGAACTTTTCAAATTGAAGGAGGGCAGGTCATTTGATTTCAATATTGAGATTCCTCACTATGATTCACTGAGCGTTGGCTTTGGTATCCGTTATGGTAGTGGGAAGATTGAGCTCAGAAATGAAGAAATTGACCTAGTTGAAAATTTCAGTACTGCTGGCACTGACCTTGGCTTTATGACCCGCCTACATCATGAATGGGACCAGCTTCCTGACCTATCTTTATACTGGAAAAACGAAATGGATTTTTCTGTAGCTTTTATGCTCTATGCTAACGGACTTGGTTTGGGAGTAAGGGAATCTGTTGGGGTCCAGTATTTTCTATCAAAGCATTTGGGAGTTAACCTTGAATGGGGGGGTGAAGGGAAATTTTTTAAGGATACTCTTGCCTCCGAGTCAGACTTTGAGGAGTCAGAAGATATTACTGGCTTTAAGAAGGATTTGTCTTTAAGCTACTGGCACAACTCTTTTGTGACGCTGGGAATTTTTTCTAGCTACTTCTAATCAACGGTGTATCAAAGTTTTGAATAAATTTAATCTGTATATTAAGGCACTGCTTATAGTGCCCATTTTTTATCATTCTGCTTTTGCCCAGCCTAGTCAAAAACTTACCAAAGTCATTGAAGAATACCTTGGTGAAATCAAAGAAACTGAAGATGTATTGTGGATGCTAAACTCGGAAATAAAATCTGTTAGACATGCAGCCAAGTTGACCCCTGACTATAAAGATAAGTATATTGAGGATTTTTTAAATCAGGTAAGAGATGTAAATATTCAGCTTGATATGCGATGTTATCAGGCTGCTATAAAAACATTCAAGCTTACTAAAAATGTTAATTATGCTTTGAAGCTGTTTGCCGAAATAGAAGAGATTGGCTTAAAATTAGATATTGTGTTGTACAATATGATGATTTCTGTGTGTATAACTGGGGGTGATTATGATGTTGCCATGGATATTTTTCAAAAAGGTATTGAAAACGGGATATATTTAGAATCTAAGCTGGCAGCAAAAGAATTAAATTTTCATATAGAAAGCTGGTTTACTCAAGCATCAATCGACAGACTAATTGAACTTAAAAAAGTTGATCCAGGCCATATATGTGGCATCTCATCATCGATGTTATTTATGCTATTGGAACAGATTGAATTTCAAGATCGAGGATTGTCAGGAAGAACAATTATTGTCGGTTATAATGGTCGGTCAATACTAAGAAATGCAGTCAGTGAATTTCTCGATTATTACCATTACAACTATACCCTTAACCCATATGGAAAATTTGTTGTCGGCAAAAAAAGAAAATTCCACAAAACTAAGCTCAGTAGAGAAGGCTCATTGCGAAGCATTGATGAAAGCCCTAGGTCCTACTTTATAAAAAAGTTTGCTTCGGAATCTCTAAGTTATGCAGCAGCCTGTTCTACTGAGAGTCCTAATAGCGAACCGATGTCCGATGCAGGTGACTTTCTGAACGAAGAGCAGGCAGATGACCATGTTGATTTTGATGAATTTGACACCAATTATTTTAAAGAAGCACCCACTGTTCCAGGCACTAATTTTGGAGAACTGTGTGGCACTTATGCTAAGATTTGCATGACTCCTAAAGAAGAAATGCCTAAATTTAGTATGCTTACGTCGCTGAAAACTAAAAAATTTGCGGTAATTTCTACGAGAAGAAGTTTGCTGAATTCCCCTTCATCATTATGCTCTGCATCTGACTCTACTGCAGGAAGTTCTAAGCAAGAATCAGAAGAATTGGTAAAACCCGAGCAACAATCTAAGCTTAATCCGCAGGCAGCTATTTTTGTACCTAAAATCTTTACTGGTCCTACAGTTGAATACCAGCTCTCGGAAAAACGATAGTGGCTAAAGAATAATTAATTGCTACTTTTAAGTTTTTTTTATAGACAGAGACAGAATGAGAGAATTGATGCTTGGCTATTAATTTTCTAAAGCAGCAATTGCTGCAGCAATTGCTGCAGTGTCGCCATCCTGCAAATTAGTTGATGGGTGGTTTCCGTTGAGCTTAGTGTCAATTGCTTGTTGATCCTTGCCTGCCAATCTTGGGTCAGAGGCCAAGTCATTTCCTGGATGGCACTGATTGCAGTTATCCTCATAGAGTGTTTGTCCCATTTGAATTAAAGCTAAAGCAGCTTCCTCGGCAGCCTTAGCGTCAGCCTCTTCTTTTGCCTTAGCGTCAGCCTCTTCTTTTGCTTTAGCGTCAGCCTCTTCTTTTGCCTTAGCGTCAGCCTCTTCTTTTGCCTTAGCGTCAGCTTCGTTTTGCTCATCTTCCCCATTAGCCTCGTTTTGCTCATTTTCAGCATCAGAGTCATTATTATTATTTACGTTATTGGATTCATCGTTATTCCCAGCGGTTCCGTTTCTACTGTTTCCAGTTTTAGAATCTGCATTTTCATCTTCCCCGCTTTGAGTTGAATTACTCACATTTACATCTATAGTTTTGATTGGTTTATATCGTTGTTCAGGCTCGTTGAACCCACAAGCATAAACAAATAATATCACTAGGAATAAATAAGATGTATTTAGCATTTTTTTCTTTCCACCCGTTAGAACTCAGGTTTTTAGATTACCTCTCACAGCTACTTATCGGGGTTTTTCTATATAGATCTTTAACCAATTATTTATCTGTCTAATATTAATGTCATTTTTAATATGATATCTTTCCGTGCCGAAATTAAATGTTGTCTTAAATATCTTGGTTTGGGTATCTAGCCTATTTAAGCATGCTAATAACTAATACCATCGAGCTTCTTATCGGCATTTTCTAAGATGATTTCTACTTGAATATCAATTCGCTTCATTTTAGTATTTGAGGATTCAATATTTTCTTACTCATCATGAGAACTGCAAAGATTCTGAGTGTGAACTATGCACTCCTGTCTGTATTGCTAACTGATATAATCAATATTTATTCAATGTAAAAAATGGTTCGAGAACTAAGCTTTTGATCCAATTTCACAAAGGAGGTGACAAGAAAAAAGTTTGGTATAGCAATTCCCTGCTTATAGGAATCACTTATTTAGTGTCTGGTCGGAAACTAAATTCTTGCCTTTGCAACTCAGTTTTTTTTATCGCGGTTGAAATTAATTTTAAAAACTCTTCTTATTTTCCAGTGATAAGTGAAAAATACCATATTTTCGGCAATTAAATATCTTCG
>JBGCDR010000142.1:0-19022 GCA_045105515.1 Oligoflexales bacterium | reverse complement strand
TCATACCTTTGCTCATAAGTGAGATTGGCAGACATAAATACCCCTTTCTTGCAAGCAGATTAGCCTCATAGACTAAACTAAATCCGCCTTCCGAAGCGATGGAATTTTTTCTTCTGCACTTAATCTAGCAATCCGCCGAATATGTTATAGTCTCCGATGCAACGATATGTGATGGAAACGTTAGCTATAGTGATTTACCGAAGAGTAATAGTTCTGCTATAACCACCGATGGGACTTACAAAGTTTGCGTTAAGCTTACCGACAATGCAGATAATACTCCTGATTTTGGTGAATCAGATAATTTTATGGTAGATACTGCCGGCCCAGCTGCTTTGTCTTTTACTCTGACGGACTTTGATGGAGGTAGCCAATCCGGTTTCACAAACACCTTAAAACAAGATATTCAAATCAGTGCATGCCCAGTTGACGTGACTAAAATATACCTCTCGGAATCATCAAGTTTACCCGATTTAAGTGCTATATCATTAGCATGTTCAACGGTAGCTGGAGAATACACGATCACTTTTTCAGACAGTTCACAAGGTAATCATACTGCCTACTTATTTGCTAGAGATATTGCCGGAAATATTAGTTCTGCTGGCTCAGCCTCTATTAGCCATGATACCATTTCCCCTTTAATTACAGATGTTTATATCAATGAGATAAATACCACTTCAGTCAAGATTAGTTGGTCTACTGATGAGCCGACATTAAACACTGTTGATTATGGTCCAGTCTCTGGAAGTCCTGATAAACAATTTGATGAGAGCGTTTATAGCACGTCCCATTCTGTTACGCTTACAAACATGGATAATCGTGAGCTTAATTATTTTAAAATTTCTGCAGCAGATCGGGTAGGAATTTCTACAAGCACCACAGAGGACGATGTTAAAACCACTGCTGTGACGAAACTGTTTCACTATACCATTAATAGAGGTTTAGGATCCGGTAATCACGGAATGGATGCATGTGATATTAACAATGATGGAAATGATGATTTAGTCGTTTCCGACTCTTCGGTTGCCGGAGAGGTATATATATATTTGGGAGGAACAGGACTCGAAGGGGAGAAAAAAATGGTCACTTACTCCGGTGACTCTAATTCAAGTGAGGCAGATATTGCTATTTATCGGTCTAACGCAAATTTTGGCAATGTTGTCTATTGTATGGATTACAATGGTGATGATATTGATGATATTTTACTGGGCCAGTATCGGGATGATGGATATATCCTTTATGGCCCAATAACTGCTGATGTTGATATCGATTCCGATGGGTCCGATGTCAACTATACTGATGGAAGTGGAAGCTCTTCAGTGATTGGCAATGTGGAGGTGGGAAACTTTAAGACCGATGGTGCTAATACTTATGAAGATTATATGCGCTGTGTTACCTCGACTTGTGTTGTCTATTATGGTGACGGAGCCGGATCTCTCACATTCTCGAGTCTTGATTGGTTGGATGGTGAGCTCGACTCGGGAACATTTGGAGATGCTGATGCAGATGGAGTTGATGATCTCTTATTGGGTAGCGAAGCATATGATCATAATTTTATCACCAATACTGGAAGGATTAGAATATTCAAGGGGGGGTCTGCTCCTGACAATACTTTAGATTATGAGATTACAAGTGATACTGCAGGTCATGAACTGACTTTCCCCTATGTTGGTGATATCGATGGTGATGGAAAAAACGATTACATTATCAAGCAGAGTGAGAATAGCAGTGGATACTATGATATTGTCTGGGGGTTAAATGCCGCAGAATGGTCAGCTGCTTCCAATAAAATTATCGTCACTCGTTACGAGCTATATTTTTCTTCTTTTAGTCATCCTCAGGGGTCGACTAACAACAGCCATGTCAAAATTCGAGATATTAATCAAGATGGGTATGATGATGTGATTATGGGACAGGGTTCCCAAGTTGTAATTCATTTTGGCAAAGCTCGATCTGAGTGGACTGCTCTAGGGCCGCAGATCTCAAGTAGCGAAGCGGAATTAATCATTCAAGCTGGATCTTCAAGTGACCAAATGGGGAGTACAGTATCTGTTGGTAACTTCGATGGCACAGGGACCTTGGAAGTGTTTTTACTTCACCTGGCGGAGATAGTGATGGCAATGTTACCTCTAACACAGGTGAAGCAGGTATAGTTTATTTTGATTGGCCTCCGCTTTCACCTTATCAAAACTTGAAAATAGATTTATCAAATGAGTTTTAACCCACAGATGTCCTAAATCGATGGAACTTTCTCATAAAAAAACTTCTCCTCTTGTTCGCTGCAAATTTTATAAACCAGAATATCCGAACCATCTGGTAGTTTGTTTTCGGCAAGTTCTAGCTTAAAATTTTCACCAATGCCATTATTGGAGAATTTCTCAATTAGGTTTTCCTGGAGCAGAGATTCATATTCTTTGCCACTAATGGTTATGTAGGCAATTTTTTTTCCCAAAATTTCATCATCTGCAAACTTTAAAGATAGATCACAATCTTCTACCGCAAATGCTCTAAATACTTGTAACTCCTTGAAGACTTTGTCTTTTATCGGGATGCCTATTTTTTTTCCACTGTTGAATAAATCTTTCAATGCTTCATATCGCATGTAGTGAATTGAACTTGTAGTAAATTGAAATTTTCCATTAATATTATCGGAAGAAATATTTCCTGTCAGAGTGTATCCATTTTCTGTTTTTCTTAATTCTATAAAATTTTTTGATTCATTAATTTTTTCTAACCTTATAATTTTTTTGTCTTTAATATCTCTGATTTTCCACTCTCGTGCTTCCTCGATTAGATTTTCCAGATCGGCACTTTCGATGACTTCTTCATCTAAAAACCCTGAGTAGATATGGCCTTTATGAAAGAGAATCCCTATGATGGTTTCATAATAGTCTTTGTCTTCCCCCTGGCTAACTTTGGCTTTGAATGCTAGGCCGTTCGGGAAAAAAGTGTATTCAATATTTTTATTGCGAAATTTATTTCTTAAGTTAATGATTCCTGACATGTTTATGATTTCATCACTCTTAATTTCAACATCAAAATTTATTTCTCTGTTTAGGAGGTCAGAAAATACCTCGCTAAATAAGCCTTGGAAAAATTGTGATTTTGTTGAAAGGTCTTGAACGCTTTGGTCTGCAAAGCATACGTTACTGACGAACATCCCTAAAAAAAATCGAAGGAAAAGTGACATCTTATCTCCTAGCAGAAAAAATTATTACTAGTAACCAGTAGGTATATAGCTGTATGCTTTGGTTTTTGTAAAGGTCAAGCTTTCTAGCTTAAAAATTCAACAAGGAAGGAAATGATTAAAATTTATATTTCCCTTTTGCTAATTTTGTTTTTCTCTGACAAAGCAAATGGAAAATTTGTTTGCGATAAATTAGCAAATCATTATGAATATCTCGATTCACAATTGATAGGATCTGGACAAGTTGGTCATGTTTATAAAGCCACTAGACTGGAAGATGGGCAGCTATTTGTTCTTAAATTTTCCCGGATCCCTTCCAATTATTTTATTAACAAATCTCTTAGAATGGAATTGAAGTATGCGCAAAAATGGCGTGAATTGGGATTGTTTCCTTGTGGCTTAGTAGAGTGGATAGAAAAGGAAAAGGTCCTTATCAAACCTTGGATTCCAGGCAATACTTTTGCCCAGCATTTTGAGAATGAGTCCTTACATGAAGGAATGCTAAAAAAATTTGTCAAGTTATTCAAAGTCTTGGTAGAAAATAGAGTCCTGATCAAAGATTTAAGCCCACATAATTTAGTTTTTGATCAGGTCATTCAAGAATGGCAAATAATTGATAGCAAGGAAACCTTAAAATATCGGAATCTGGTGAAGCTTAAAAAAGATTGGTTAGAAGAGTTGGAATTAAGGTATTTTAAAAATTATAAGTATATTCGAGAAAATCCAGGGAGAGTTGAAGGTTTGAAAGAAATAGTCGAATTAGTTTTTAAAGATTCTAAAGAATTTTGACTTCAATTAAACTGGTCCTATCGTCTTATCAATAAATCTAGTTTTAGAGTTTGTATAATCCTTACGTTTTATTCCTGCTTCATACATTTTTCTTTTTAGATCAGTATAAGCTTTCCTATATTCTAGGCTATTTCTCAATAGATCCCGGAAACCGAGGAGTTTTTGAATATCGAGATGACCAGATACGTAAGTATGGAGGTGAATAAAATCAAGCTGCTTGGAGGTATCATAGAAAGAATAGTAGTGTTTACTAGGATCTGGGTAACAGCCGGTAACTTTGGCTATGCCATCTGCTTTATGAACAAAACCTAGTTTTGTGAGCGGCTTGATCGAGACTTTTTGGTCTTGAGAATCTCGAAAGATTATCAAGATATCCAGGATAGGTTTTGCGCACATACCTTCAATACTTGTGCTCCCAATATGTTGCATTTCTATCTCGGTTTTTGTACCCAATTCTGCGCGAATGCATTTAGCAATCCAAGCAAAGGCTTCCTTCCATTTGGAGTTGTGTTCAGCAAGTAGAACTGTTTTCCTTTTTAAACCTAGGTGCATAGAAGTGAGGTAATTCGTGAATTTCTTAATATTATTGAACTTGCTATTGTTTGGAGGTGGTCTGCGATCAAGGATTATTTTAACGGTTTGCTCTGGGGTCGATCCTTCTATAATAGGAGCAAGGTACTCGCATAGACCTACGGGGTATATTACCTCATGAGATTGTTCCATCTTATTCAATGAAAACCACTTTAAGGATTTTACGATTTTTTTTTCGCTGTCTGTAAGCCTATTTAAATGAACTCTATTTGAAGACGTATGAGCTAGAAGAAAACGCTGCTTCATATGATGCTTTTTTCCAGATAGAATGAGGAAAAAATCACCAAACCATATCTCTGGTCCAAGTTTGACTTGAGTGCAATCTAAACCTGTTTCTTCAAATATTTCCCTGTAAGCAGCTGTTCTTATATCTTCATCCTTCTCGATTTCTCCTCCGATGAGAAACCAAAAAGGCCCGTAATAAGATCCATCGGGTTCTGTGGTGCTTGGATCTTCTGCTTTCATCAACAGGACTTCATTTTGTTGGTTAAGTAGGACAATACGAACACTATGATGAATTGGGATTTGCTCCATGGTAGGTCTCTCGGTGTGATTGAAGTTAGAAATATATTTATCAGAACAAATTGGTCGAAACATGTAACAAATTTATGGATGAATTGCAATAAGGAAGAATAGGAAAGGCGTTTAAGGCTAGGGAGTGTAAGCTGTTGTGGTCAAAATATTCCGCATAGCTTACTAATAAATATCTACTCTGCCAAATAAGATTTTTTGAGTTTTTGGACTCTTTTAAGGTTGACTTTGAAATCAAAATATCCCTTTCGCGAAGCTGACCTAACTTCAATAGATTGCTTGTTTTCATCGATTAAAAACTCTACGTCGTCTACAAATTTGAAGATTTTTGATTTGAATTCAGCATGAATATAATTATTTTCGACCGTTATAATTTCAGCATTATTGTCATCTAGTAGCTTAACTAACCTTGATTTAATGTCATCAAGATTAGAAGCTGAGTCATAAGACCAAGGTTCAATTGCATGGGGAGCTTCGGTGTTTGTTGTGCTAACGCAGTTAGGCTTAGAACCACATACTTCTAAATGGCCATTATTCACACCGATAGCAAAAATACAGTTTGAATTAAAAAGTAAGCTTGAGGTCAATAGTATAGATAGAGTTATTTTTTTCAGCATTTCATCACCCTTTTTTACAGCATTAATTGAAATTACTTTTACTCTTACTATGCTCATAATGAACTCAATAATAGTTTAAGTTCAAGACCAATTTTTTATGGACTGAAAAATATTTCTTTTTAATAATTAATTTTTGTAAATTTTTCTTGATTGAATTATGCTAAATCGTTTTTTATCTTTCTGCCTCAATTGGCACATTGTTTACCTGTGGTATTAATCGCTTGCTTTTCAATCTAGTACTTTGCTGTTATAAGCATCAAATCGATGCTACCTATATCAGCCATCTTGGTACGGCCAACTGCTTCGGATCTTGATTCGTAGTGTATTAAGGTGTCATACTAGGGAGTCTTTTATCTATTGTTTGGAGTTTAAAAGTGAAAATTCAAAGCCGGTTCAACTTCTTATCCCCATGCACCTTTAAAAGTCTGAGAAATTTTACTATACTATTAAGCTGTTTCCACATGTGGGCTTCAGCGGCATATGGAAATGGTGATCCTGAAGCCGGAAAGCAACTTTTTCAGAGCTGTGCTAAGTGTCATGGAGCGCTTGGTGAGGGAAAAGGAGCGGATGCTGCTTGGGCAGCTCGAGGTCCAAAGTTAGCGGGTCAGCATGCTTGGTATTTGAGAGAATCGATAACAAAATACAAAAATGGCCTCAGAGCTTATGAATCTTCTGATAGGACTGGGGAAGTCATGAAGGGCATGGCTATGACCTTGATTCTTAGTAAAGAAGAAAATGTCGAACATATTATTGCCTATTTAACAAACCTTAATTAAGGAATTTGGAGGAGCTATGAATAGCAAGGCGTTCTTTTTCAGAAACAGCAGAACAATGCTACTTACATCTTGTCTTGGTATGGCGTTTGCTGCAAATGCTCTAGGTGCAGCCAAAGGAGATGCGGGTAAGGGAAAGGCTCTTTATGCCCCTTGCGTGCAATGCCATGGTGCTAATGGTGAAGGAAAACCTGAAAGTACACCTGCAGCCTTAAGAGGCCCTAAGTTGTCTGGGCAGCAAGCTTGGTATCTGGCTGAGTCAATTAGCAAGTATAAAAATGGGCAACGAGGTACTGATGCTAAAGATACCAGTGGTGCTATTATGAAGGGAATGGCTGGATTATTAGCTAATGATCAGGCTATTGCAGATGTAGTCGCGTTCATCAAAACCCTTAAATAGACACTTACAGTTTTAGCGCTTCCGCAGATTGGAAGCATACAATTCTTCCCAACAATATTTTTCTCTTTTTAACACCTCCAACGCACGTACCTCCACAGAAGTATAGACTATTGTGCCTTAGAAAATGATTCAGCCGACTAGATGACTTTGTTCATTTAAGTTTCAATATTGTATAGTTTGCTTTTTGCCCAAGAGAAATCTCTTTGATTAGGTAAAGGCATGATCAAGACATTAAAAGACATAAATTGGAATCAGGTATATTGCTTCTTCGAGGTGGCTAGGAAACAATCTATGAAAGAAGCTGGAAAGCTCCTTCATATATCAACTCCTACAGTAAGTGAGCAGATTAAAAAGTTGGAAAAAACTCTCGGGGTCAGCTTGTTTAAACGTTTTCCGAGAAAAATCGTTTTGACTACCGATGGAGAGGCTCTTTTTCATTGCGCTAAAGAAATGTTTGATGTGGGCGGAAGGTTCTTAGATACGATTTCTTATAATTCTATTGGAGGATATGCGGTTAGGGTAGCAATTCAGGACTCAACGTCGGCTACAGTAGCTGCAGCATTTGTTTCCCAGTACTGGGATCTCTACGCTCCTTACGGTACTGTAAACACCCTTAGAGAAGTCTATCCAGATCGTCTCATGGAGAAAATTCTAACCAATGAAGTTGACTGGGGGGTGTCTTTAGAAAGGCCCAAATCATTAAAACTCAACTATGGAGAGATAGGATCCTTTGAGATTTTATTCTGCTGTTCTCCACGAATTTACCGTAAATTTCGTGACAAAGAGGATATTCTTAGGACGATACCTCTTGCACGTAGCAGCTGGGATAAGCAAACCAATAATGCGGTGGATGATTATTTGAGGGAATATAATATCTTCCCAGATGAAATTATTGAAAGTGATCATAGTGAGTTTTGTCTAGGCTTGGCTCAGAGAGGTAGGTGTGTAGGTATTTTTGCAAAAGACACTCTTGTTAAGTCTCTATGGATGGATACTGTAAAGGCTTTTACCCTTGATAAGCCCATTGAGATAAAGCTTTATGCTGTGTGGGCTAAGGCGAGTGAACGCATGATTTCAATTAAAAAACTGCGTGAACTCTTGAAAATGGATGGCAGTCCAGAACAGATGAAAGACCCCGAACTGCAAATTAAGGTCAGCGATATTGCACCGGAAAAACTTGTTTCCCCCTCAAAAGATAAAAACCGAAATGATTAGGTATAACCTAACCTAAATTAGCGATAGTTAAAATTTTGGAAACCATTATGTATACTCCTTTGGCATGTGACATTGGTGTAATTTATACAGATGTCATTTTTATTAATAATTTCAAAGGAGTATTAATGACTCAAGCGATTCAAACGATAGAATTAAATGAGCAGTTTGTTGAGCGCGAGTGTACCCTTGACGGTTCGGAAAAAGCGAACAAAACCATCAAACCCCCTTCTATTGGCCTGATAGCAACGACAGGTTTACTTGGTTTGGCAGTTCTTTCTCTTTACGCTAAGGCTTTTCAAGAAACCAGCCAGCACATAACAGACTATATTTCTACGCACTTTTCGGGCTTCTATTCATTAACGATGAACATATACATACTTGTTGGTATTTTACTGCTAGTGAGCCCTGTTGGAAAAATTCGCTTAAGTTCAAGCCAAGATGACAGACCTCAATTTTCAACACTGAGTTGGCTTGGCATGCTTTTTAGCGGTGGCATGGGGATTGGTCTGTTCTTCTACGGAGTTGCCGAACCATTGTCCCACCATGCCTTCACTTATCAAGGCAAAGCAGAAATTGAGAAATCAATCAGTTTAACCATTTTGCACTGGGGGGTACATCCGTGGAGTTGCTATGCAATGGTAGGCCTCTGTTTTGCTTTTTTTGCTTACTGCAAAAACCTTCCTTTTTCAATTAAGTCATGCTTCCCTAAATCTGCCCAAAAAGAAGGTGTTTTTTCAAATTTTTTGGAAGCAGCAACAGTGATTTGCCCAGTAGTTGGAGTGGCCTCTTCTTTGGGACTTGGAGCAATGCAGATATCTCAGGGACTAGCTTATAGCTTTGGCATTGAGTCCGGATTAGGGCTTGAATTGGGAGTTATCTTAACAATAACTTTAGTCTCCACCTTATCGGTAGTATCAGGCATTGAAAAAGGTATGAAGCTGCTTAGTAACCTGACTATTTTTCTCGCTTTAATTCTGTTGGCTTGTATTTTCTTTTTCATTTCCCCTTATAAGGCTTTGCTTGGGATTTCAACTGATTTTGTTGCTTATTTTAGTGAGATTTCCGCTAATACCTACTGGTCCTCTCATCATGACTACCTTGCCGATGGTAGTCCCATAAATTGGACTTGCTCTCATTGGTCTTCATGGATAGCTTGGTCGCCATTTGTAGGTATGTTTATTGCGAAAATATCCCGAGGAAGGACGATCCGTGAGTTTATTTTAGGGGTGGTTGCTTTACCTACTTTGGTCACCATTGTATGGTTTTCACTTCTTGGACGATCAAGTATTGATCTTTTTGGATTGGATCTCCCAAACGTAAGGCAGTTGATTGACCAAAACCTCTCAACAGCTTTCTTCATGTATCTTAGTAAATTTTCTGGAAACTTAGCCCTGTATGGGCTTGCAATCATATGCTTAAAGCTGTTTTTTATAACTTCTAGCGATTCAGCTGCTTTAGTCATTGCAACCACAGCAGTTGGTGGAAAGAAACCTAGCCAAACCTCTAAGATATATTGGTCCTTGGCAATTGCTATCCTGGCCGTTGTATTTCTGGTGAGTGGTGGACTCCAGTCTATGCAGGTGGTGACCATTGCTTCTGCATTTCCTTTTGCATGCATAAGCTTGGTAATGATTGCTTGCCTACTCTGGCATTTGTTCAGGTATTTACCTATACGTTCTTCTGGTAGCAAAGAATAATGTAATCCTTCCTTTATTTATTAGCTCCCTTTTCCGATGCCTCCTTGTACTTCTAAGTTTTAGCATTCAGCTGTTTCTTAGCTAGGATAACCTAAAACCTTTTGGTTGGGCTTTATTTTGATTGGAGGAATGGCTGAGTGGACGATTATAAAGCTAAATTAGCCGAGCTGTTAGAGGTAGCTGAGTCGCATTTGCTTGGGAAACGGGAGGTAATTAAGCAGGTGGTATGCTGCCTCTTGGCTGATGGGCACTTGCTTATTGAGGACCATCCAGGTCTAGGTAAGACTACTTTAGTAAAAGTGATTTCTAAACTTTTTGGTCTAAGTTCAAGCCGTATCCAGTTTACAAATGACCTGCTACCTGCTGATATTTTAGGGGTATCAATTTATGAGCAGGATCAAGGTGAGTTTACTTTTCATCCGGGCCCTATATTTTCTCAGTTAGTTTTAGCAGATGAGATCAACCGGGCAAGCCCTCGAACTCAAAGTGCTTGTTTGGAAGCTATGGAAGAGAGACAAGTTACAGTCGATGGGCAAACTTTCATTTTACCAAGGCCGTTTTTTATAGTGGCTACCCAGAATCCCCGAGATCAGATTGGGTCTTATGATTTGCCTCAGTCCCAATTAGATCGTTTTCTAATGGTGCTTTCAATTGGTTATCCGGCACGTGAAGATGAAAAGAAAATCCTCTTAAGGACAAGAAAGGAACAGGACCTCAGTGAATTGAGTCCCATTATTGATACAAAACTGCTTGTAGAGTTGCAGTTAAAGGTCGAAGAAGTCAGAGTATCACCCGAGATTCTGGATAAGTTTATAAATATTCTTGAAAGAAGCAGGAGCATAGCAACTGGTCTTTCTGTAAGAGCAGGGATCCGATACCTTCATGCCTCGAAAGCTTGGGCGTTTTTAAATGGGCGAAATTTTGTCATTCCAGAGGATATTGTTGCTATGTCATATCCATTATTGATGCATCGATTTTGGGAATCATCTAGAGATGAGGCTAAAGCTCTTGTAGATAAAGTAATCAATATAGATTGGTAAAGCCCTTGTTTAAAAGATTTAAAATAAAACCCAAAAAGGGTTTCGTATATTTAGTCCCAAAGTTCATGGGTTTTATTTACACATTCACTATTCTTACCTTGTTAGTTGTCGCAGGTATTAATAACAGTGTAGCCCTTTTTGCTTATACTATGTTGTTAGTCAGTCTTGGAATTATGACTATGCTGATGACCAACGGCAATTTAAGTCAAGTAGCAGTTGAATATCCTGCAGAGTTTCTTGCTTGTGAAGATCAAGAATTAAATTTACCTATTTTACTCAGAAGTAAAACTGGGAGTGAATGCATCAATTTGCGTATAGAATGTTGGGGGAATAAGCAGCAACTTGGATTCGCAGAGCAAATTAATATTGCAAAAGATCGAGAAATAACTTGTTTCGTTCCCATCAACTTAAAAACTTGTGGAATCACTCTTATTGACACTATTAAAGTTAGTAGTAGCTATCCTCTTGGTATATTCAAAACTTGGACCCTGATTGCATGTACTGCCGAGATTTATGCTCATCCCAAACCTTTAGGAAAAAAATTAGATTCGCAGCAGCGTGCAATAAATGACGGCACTCAAAAACAAAAAAAATTGCCGAACAATTCTGATCCTGATGACTATTATGGACTAAGGCCTTTTAGGGCAGGGGATTCCATGCAGCACGTAGATTGGAAAGCAGCAGCACGCAGTCGTGAATGGTTGATTAAAGAATGGAGCAGTCAGGTATCCTTTGACTATGTTTTTAATTTGGAAATGGTTCCAGCAAGACATTTATTGGTAAAACTTAGACAGCTTGCTTTATGGGTTATTCAAGCTGAAAAACAAGGATCAGCTTACAGTTTGTATTTAGGGGCTAACCATAAACCTATTACGAGTTTGTCTACCAGTTTAAAGGCATTGACACAATATGGACATAAGCACCTCTAGACCGATTTTTTTATGCCTTATGATCCAGTCTTTTTGGTTGGTACTCTTGACCTGGAAATCACTTTGGGTCATGCTACTGCTTGCATTTATTCTATTGGGACGTTTAGTTTATAATAAGAACCTTTCTTTTTTAATTCTACTATTTACTATTATCTTCTTAGTCCCACTCTTGTTGGGGCTTAGTGGAAGTCGATTTATTTCGATAGATAATATTCAGATAATTTGTACCTTTGTTTCAGTTTTAATGCTATTTAGACCTCTGCGGAAAGAATTTGTCCAAAATATCTTCGTTATTCACTTATTTGTTCTTGGTTTGGTTCTTTACAATCAGAATTCTGTTTTTATATTTATTCTAATGTTTTTTGATTCCCTTTTTGTGATTGCTCTCATTTTTTTGATTGAACAATATCCTTTGAGTTTAGGAAGTTTGAAAGATTTAACGGGAAGTATGTTTAAGGTTTTGGTTCAAACAATTCCTTTTATCATTGTCTTCTATGGATTGATTCCAGCTTTAAGTTTTAAGAATAACAACCGCTTTGATGCAAGCTTTAGCGGGGCTTCCTTTGCTGAAGAGGTTAAGCCTGGGAAAATTGATAGACTCATCCTCAGTGATCGTCCTATGTTTACTGTAAGATTCTTAAGTAAACACCTGCCCATAAGAGACCAATTTTATTGGCGGACGCAGATTTTTCCTACTGGTGATGGACTAAATTGGAAATTAGCAGAAAAGACTATATTGAAAGAAGCAGAAAAAATTGAAATTGAGGATAATACTAGGGCAATTCTCTATAACTTATGGCCTGACAAAAATCTCTATCCAATAATTCCGACACTTGAGTTCTTTACTGGGGTCCATAAGTCTGAATCAGACTCTTACCTAGTAAATACAGATGGTGCCTTGCAAATGGTTGAGGTACCAAAGGAGGGTGAGTCTATTACACTTGTAAGTAATATGGCACCATTTAATAGAGGAGATAGCACTGTTCATCCGGCTGCCAATTTGGGATCTAAAAGCACTCCTTCAGAAAGGGTGCAAGCTTTGATTTCCAGTTGGCAGCGTAATAGCCATACACCTGAAGATTTTTTTCAACAGATTGCTAATTTTTTTCAGGAGAATCGGTTTATTTATTCTCTCTCTCCTGGAAAAATATATTCAGCTGACCAATTTCTTTTTGAAACAAGGACTGGGTTTTGTGAACATTATGCTGCAGTCACGGCATACCTATTTCAATTGGCAGGGTATCAAGCTCGTGTTGTCACAGGTTTTCAAGGTGGGGAGCCTGCTAGTGAACCGGGTTTATGGGAGCTGACAGGAAAGGATGCTCATGCCTGGTTAGAGGTATGGTCTGAAGAAGCAAAGGTTTGGCAAAGATACGATGCAATTGCATTTATTGCACCTGAGCGTTTGAAATGGGGAGGACAACGCTACTTTAGTCTCATGGAGCGAGGTTCCTTAGCTACGCTATTACCGGATGTTTTAAGGGTTTTTTTTTGGCAAGGTCTACGTCGAGCAAAGCAGTGGGCATTTTATATTCAAAGTATAGGAGACAAGTTTATTGATGAGTTAGTTGAAATTGCAAAGGGAGTTTTTGAAAGCCATTATATGACACTCCTTTTATTCTTGCTGGTTGCTTTACTTATCTTGATACCTATATTCAATTCCCGAAAACGAATTTGGATAAAAATCCTTGATATCTTGTTTAAATTTTATGTAAAGAACTATTCAGGCTTTGGGTTTAAGCCACAGAGCTTGTTCTTCAAAGAAGGCATTATGCAAGATCTAGAGAAATTTAAGGTTACTAACTTTGAAGCACACCAAAGGTTTATTCAAGCGTGGTTAGTCAGGCGTTATGATCCAACTAGCAGGGCTAGTGATTGGTGGTTCCTATTCTTAGCTTTTCTTGATACCAGGAAGAGATAGCAAAAGTTCCAAACCCGGATCAGAAAAAATCACTTTTGCTTTTTCTATAGACCTGGGCTTGACGATAAGTTCATGGCTAATAAAATTTCAGATTGGGCTCCTAGTTTTCTAGATAAAGGACTTGAGAGGTAAGAGTTTGTTGAGATTTCTGAATTGTTAAACTTACAATTTAATATGTCATTGTAAGCTACCTAATTTTTTATGAAATACCTGATCTGTTCCTTGTTGGTAGACATTGGCGCTGTTTTGTACTAAAAGATGAGCCTTAAATAGCCAGTGGAAAAAGGGTCTAAGAAATATGTCTGAGCATGATTATTGTCTTGAAAAAATTAGAAGAGCTCTAAGGGAGAAAGGATTTTCTTGTAGCTTTTCTGAAACTTTTTCCCTTTGGGAAGTTAAGCCTCTTGGGGGAATGTATGGTCCATTTCAACATTTTGATTCCTTAGGCCAATTAAAAGAAAAGTACCTGCTCAGGCCAGAAAAGATTTATAAAAATGAGTGCTTTTGTCTTGAAATTTTAGATTCTCAGGCAGATACCCACGATCTCCATCATTTCAAAACTTTTTCAGAAGCCTTCACAGAAAAAGAACTGTTTGAGAGACTTTATGGTCAAAAGATTGTTGCAAATATATTTAGAGTTAATGAAAAAGGTGCTTTTTCTATTCTTAACCCAGAAAGAGCGAACTTAAAAATTGTTAATTCTGCGAGCGTAAGCTAAATTTTCTTTACTTCTCCCTGTAGAAAGTCTTTTTTCTAAGGTATATTTTCAATCTTTCGTCATACTGAAGTCCGTTGTGATTTTATTCAGAAAATTTTTGTCTAAGCCAAATTAAGCTTCAAAATTAGTAGGTGTCGAGCTTTCAAACTTAAAAATGGCGTTAGATGTTGTAATATTTTTAACAGGCAAGTTTATGAATTCGATAATGGGATTTTAATCACTATCTTCTTCTTGGTAGCTTCCAAAAATCAACATAGAAAGTATCAAAAAAACTTACATATTATAGCCTTTTTAAAAGATAATTAATCAGTTGTTTTGGATTCTTTAATATTACTAATTATTATAATTCTGTTTTTTTCTATTTATTAAAATTTTTGCATTGTATTAAATTAATAATGAGAATTCCTTAAATTAGCCGTCATTTGAGCCGGTGGAATTTTTAATTGTTGCCTCTTAGTTTTTATCTCTAATATGTAGGATAAAAGCTTGCTTACTGTTAGTATTAAGTGGGAAGAGAAAAAAAACTAGACCGTGAGGCATATGGCTACACGACTAGGGAGGGCTGTGGCAACCTATCGGTATCCCAGCAAAATTAAATCTTATAAATTAGAATCCAGTATTGAAGCTTGGTGGCTAAACTTTGTAGAAAATTTCTATCTTGTTTGGGAATGCACATTTTCCTTAATTTACTCAGATAATTCTTTAACTTTTCTTTTTTTGCCCCTTTCTAGTCAAAAGACGCATGAGGGGTAGTTTATTATAGCAATATAGTAGAAAAGGAGCTTATTATGTACTCTTGGCTAAAATTCGATGAAGTCAGAAAGTTACAGAGACTCTATGACCAGAAATTCGAAGAAGCGATTTTTGCTCAGAGAAGTGGAAATATAAGACTCTATGGAGAATTGATTGCAGAATCAGAACGAATATTGCAGCAGATAAATGCAGCAAAAAAGAAGCTAGTTTAAACCACGAAATTTTCTTAGTGAACAGCGGTTTTGATACGATTCAAAGAAGCTACCTGATAAGAAGATATCCTATCTCAATATGCTTTGATCTATGATGGATCTTCCGCTTTTTCACTACCGAATAAAATATTAAAAATATCTAAAATAGACTATTGATGATTGCTTTTATAAATCGTAGTTAAGAATAGCTTTATATTCAATTCGATAGTCCTTAATAAAATTTTGAAATGCTTCCTCTGCCGTCTCTGCACAACGAAGTATTGAAAATGAATAAGGACATTGTTCAATGATTTCCCACCAGCCAGGCTCCTTATTCTTGGTAACTTTAAAAACCTTACCGTATGCCATAAATTTCATTGATAACCTCTTATTTTGACTTAGCTAAAATATCTTACAACCTTCCGATCTTTTGAGGGAAAGTATGCCTAAATTTGTTTAATAGTTAACGTACCCTATTCTAACTCCAGCATTTTTTTTTGCAAATAGATGATTGATCAATTGTTACAAAATAATTGAGTGGGATCTTATTTTGCGAATGGAATCTTTATAATTTTTTGTAAATTTATTTTTTCGTTAGGGTAAGGATATTCTAATAGACCAATGCTAAGCCCAAGTTGCCCTTTTAGTGCCTTATCTTTGTAGGTGCGGAATATATGATCCCAGCAGCTTAGACTAAAACCGTAGTTAGAGTTCGTTTCATCTATTTCAGTAGAGTGATGTATTCTATGCATATCAGGAGTTACAATAATACGCTGTAAAATGTGATCCCATTTTTCTTTAATGAATATGTTTGAGTGATTGAATAGAGAACAACCGTTGAGGATTACCTCAAATGCTATTACCCCAAAAGGATTGGCCCCGATCAAACCAATACATATGGATTTGAGAATCAAGGAGAGAAATATTTCTATTGGATGAAATCTTAAACCAGAACTAACATCTAAGTCTTGATCCGAGTGGTGAACTTTATGGATTTTCCAGAGGAAGTTAACACGATGAAAAACAAGATGCTGGAGATAGATCCATAAATCTAATGATAGGATTGTCAGCAAAATATGAACTATTGTAGTAGGCTTAAAATAATTCATAAGCCCGTATTGTTGCCTAGCAATATATTCACTAAACAAATAGGGAGAAAATAACACACTAAATAATAGTGCATTTAATGCGATGATGCTAAGGTTTACTGACCAACGATCTCTGCGTTTGATGGCCCTTTTTCTGCGCGGAATCCAATATTCTAGGCCCGCAAGTATAACAAAAAGTACCAACGAAAATGATAGTCGAGTCCATTGATGGTCCACGGTGTGTCCAAATGATTAGTTTCTTAAATCGTTACCTTTAAGCTACAACTTTTTGATGACTTCATCAAATAAAAAGGACTTAGATTTTTGTAATCACAAATTAAAACAGGTGCGTTTCAAAATTTTTATATGATATTTTACGGTGTTAATATTAACATTCAGCAGTTCAGATATTTTCTTTGGTTTTTTTTGTTCAAAGTAATACAGCTTGCCAATTTCGTTTCTTGGGAAATTTGCTAGTTCGAGATAATGTACCAAGTCTATGATTTGATCTAGCTTTGCAGGAGGTGAACATATTTCACTATGTATTTCAGTTTTTTTAAGAGATTTAGCTTTTTTTCTGAGAAGTCGGCAATATTCTTCGCACATGAAAAGAAAGAGGTTTAGTCCTTCCGTCGTTAGCTCCTTTTTAAGAATGAATTCCCTATAGCTTGAAGAAACAACTTGATCAAGGATCCACTCATGTTTTTCGTTATAGAATTGTATGGATTTAAGCGAGATTCTTGCATATTGCTTTAATACTGGCTTTAGACTTGGATGATTACTCATGTGTGATCCTAATGTCTATTTATTCTGGTTTTAATGTAGCCAAATACTTGGCCGAGATATCAAATACTCTGCATTTATAGTTCTGTCAATAAGGACATTACTTTCTACACATGATTTCTGAGGCTCAAATCAAAAGGATGTGGATTCAGGTAGGTTTGATCTTTAATGTATTCTACTTCGTACATCTCGATATAGTGTTTAAGAAGGCTCACAGGGACAATTAATGGGTGAATGCTACAGCGGTAATTTTCAATCTCATTTAATATGCAAGTTTTAGCATTTCCATTGAGATGCTTTTTTAGAAAACCTAAAATATGCATCAAAGTGTCAACATTTTTCTTTATGGTGGTTTTTGTACTCAGTGCTTCCATATATGTTTTAGAATATAGGGAGAAGAACTCCCTTGGCTTATAATCCTTGATATTCGCAACTAGCTGACCAAGTTCAGTATAAAGTTTGCGCCCATGTGAAAGTAGTAAGAATTTATTGTCTTGATGAAATTTAACCCAATCTCCTCGGCGAAATCGTTTTTGCGAAAGACATTGTAGACGATGATACCCAAAAACCCGCTCTAAAAAGTTCTCCCTTAACTTATGGTCATTCAAACGGCCTTCTTCTTCCACAGGAAGTAGCGGATAAGCTTGCATAACTTGTTTTGCAAAGAGGCCTTGACCATTTGCCAAAGGAATCCCATTTTTTTGATAAACCTTTACTCTGAAGACCCCGCAAGATGGCGAACCTTTTTTAAATAGATAACCAGATAAGTCTCCAAGCATTTTAACTTTTGTCAGTCCAAGTTTGTTAATTCGTTCAGTCCAATCCTCGCCGGAGTGAGGCTCAAGCATATTTGGATCTTTAAGAGGGCCAACAAGGCGAACAGTTTTTCTTGGAATTCCCATACCTGCCTCTGCTTCTGGGCAAATGGGCATGTATTCAAAGTACTTTCCGAGAACTTCATTGATATACCAGTGGTATTTGTGTTGCCCATCAAATCTTACTTTTTGACCTAGCAAACAACTTGATACGCCAATTTTTATTTTTGAAATCATTAAGACCTTGTTCCTTCTCAGTGATTTGCCGAAGAATTGGCCATCGTATGAGTAAGGCCACTTACAATTTAATGCAAACCAATAATTAGAATAAACCTTTTAAAAATTTATTTAGGAATCTAAATATTCTGCCTTGCCTTATTCCTTTAGGTTTACAGTTCTATGGGTAAATGAGCGGATGTTTAATGATAAGATAAAACCCTGAACTTGCAGATCTTGTTTAATGGGATGAAATGTTGGGTCAATTAATTTTCATTGTGCTTTTAATTCTAAGCACAAGTTGCAGTAGAGATGTCCAAGATATTAAAAAAGCCTTCGAATTACTAACCTTTCCGCAAAAAGAATGGAATGAGCAAGATTATGGGAAGGAGCCAGACGCTGAATTACAAGCACTGATTAGAAAGAACGCCCCCTCTTTTTGGTCAGAGCCCGGAACTTGTGGTCCTATGAACTTTTATCAGCAATTCGTGCCTCTATTGATGGTGAGTCAGCATGGTGAATCCCATGGGATTGCTAATCGAACAATACTGAAAAAATATGAGAGGGACTTCTCGGTAAGTTACCAATTGCCTTCAGCTCCTAATTGTCTTCAAGATCCACACCCTCCCCTCTATACTGGCAAGACGAAGATTAAGCTCCCATTAACACCTACTTTCCATGTATAATCACTGAAACCGCAAAAGATATGATGTAAAAACAGAAAAAACCGCCATATAATATATATGTAATATCAACATGCTATGATTAAAC
>JBGCDR010000141.1:0-3424 GCA_045105515.1 Oligoflexales bacterium | reverse complement strand
GGAGATTCTTATCGTAAATCATTCAATAATGTTGCTGATTCAATATTAAGCTGATAGGAGATTTTTAAGGTCGTCGCCTATGGCTCCGTGGTGGGTCAGTTTTACATGACTGGGTGGGTCAAATTGGACATGACCGAGCATTGGATGCCAGAAATGGTGAAAACTTATCTTTTGGAGTCCAAAGTTTGCGTAATATTGCTCGGGAAATTCCAGATAACGATTTTAAATTATTAGTATTACAGAGTATATGTAAGCACTATTGGGGGCACTCAGATCTTAATTCTATATTTGATGATTATCTAGGTGAACTTGACAATGCTAGTCTCAAAAGGTTTATAAGGAAAAGCTATTGGGTTAAAAAGTCAGAAGAAAGGCAGAAAATTCTAAATAAACACCGAAAAAGGCTGGCGCATTTTTCGATTTTGGTTCCATGGTAAGTAGTAGTGCATGTTAAATAAAAAGTGCTTTCTTAAGTAGTCCTTCAATAACCCCTAAGCATTGTTGATAATATGAGGGTCCAAATAAGTTTAAATGAGCGAGGAGGTAGTAAATCTGATATAAACGGCATCGCTTCTCGAATCCTGGCTGAAGTGGATATTCTTCTGCATAGGCATCATAGAAAGATTTTGGAAAACCTCCAAAAAGCTGGGTCATAGCTAGATCTACTTCTCGATGTCCGTAATACACTGCTGGATCTATCAGATAAGCAGCTCCCATCGGGCCAATCATAAAATTTCCGCTCCAGAGATCGCCGTGTACCAAGGAGGGAGGTTCAAGGCTGTTTTCTAATATTCTGGGAATTTCACTTTCTAATTTTGCTAAAGACCTAAGTAAAGAGGCATCCGCATAACCTTGATTTTCTGCTAACTGTACTTGGGTTAATATCCGATGGTGAAAAAAGTAGCCAATCCACTCATTTTTTTTATGAGTAACAAGTGGGTTTTCTTGGGGAAGAGAGCCAATATAATTATTTTCATAGAAGCCATAGCTTTCGTTTGTGATCTTATGGAGCTTTGCTAGCTGAACTGCAAAATTAGTAAACGACTTTTTTTCAGGATTTTGGGTCTCTATCCATTCTAGGACCAAGAGACCTGGAGTGGCAGTGAGGACCTTGGGAGTCTTGATAATCGAATATTTAGCGATTTCCTTCAGCCCATTTGCCTCTTTGCTTAAGTCCATCCCTGGCAATGCTGTGTTTTAGCAAAGTAATGATTACCTTGTTTGCTTGTGATCTTAAAGCTCTCTGAGATACATCCGCCATGCTGGGTATCTGCTCTGAGAATTTGATCATTAATATGTTCTTCGATAATTTTTTGATGGTAATGAGATAGCTCCAAGATACACCCTTTTCATAAGAATAGACTCTGTAGGCTATTCTTATCATTTTTCAGATCTAAAAATCCTAATAAATGTCGGCTCGCCATTTACCCTTTATTTGTCTTATGAAGAAAAATTTTAAAAACCGTGCCGTGAGAGCTGGGAAACTCCTCTTGAGGGTAGCTTTCGACTTTTACCTCGCCATGATAGAGTTCGACGAAAGACTTAACTAATGGCAGTCCAAATCCAGTGCCTTTTTCTCCTGCCGTGCCTACTCGGTTGGTTTTGTGTTCAAGCTTGAATAGGCTTTCACAGAGTTGTTTTGGCATGCCTATCCCAAAATCCTGAATTGATATTTCAATTTCATTGGAATCAGGAATTTCCTTGGCATTGAGTATAATTTCAGAGTTTTTAGGTGAAAATTTTATTGCATTTGAAAGGATATTATTGATCACGTTGTGGCTGAGACTAACTTCTTCAGCCATCACCATAAATAGACCAGGTTCTGAAATATTTGATTTCAATGCTATGTCTTTGTTCTTTAACTTCTGTTCAAAGATGAACTTTGCTGATTCGATTATTTTGAATAGATCGATGCTGTTTATCTGCAAAGGCTTTTTGTTGAGCTCATTTGCTTGTAACTCACGCACAGCAGCAGTAATGTCTTTAATCTGCTGGAATGCCATATGTATTTTCTTCCACCCTTTCATGGACTTTTTTTCATCATACTTCTTGTTTAGTGATTGAGAGTAGCCTCCTATGATTGCAAGAGGGTTGTTAATATCATGACAAAGGATGTGAACGAGGTTGCGTAGATTACCCGCCTCCTTAGTCTTAGCTTGGGCTTTTTGAGTAGCCAGATTTTTTTCGATGCTTATAGTTTTAAGGTTCAGCCCAATGAGGAAGGAAGTGATAATCATTTCAAAGGCAATTCCGAAGTGCCCTATAAAGCTGAGGTAGGTATTGTGGGGAATGACGTTATTTATCATTAGCAAAGCCATGACACCAGTGATCAATAATACTACCCAAGATATTATAAAGATTTTTACGAGCTTTGAACCTTGATAAGCCATTTGCAGGCTTATAGTAACTAGCATAAAAGCAGCTAATATGATCGTCATATCAAATATTAGTAAGCCAAGATCATTAAAGTTTGCCAGACATAGAGTTAATGAAATACTATTTGCTAGCAGAAGACCTCTTATGAAATAATACCCGATTTTTTGCCGATGATGCAGGCTCATAAGGTTTGAGCAAAACCAAGCCGCTGTCATAACCATCAGATGCATAAAAATAACCCCGTGATGTTTCCATAGGGATTCATTGTTCATTGGGAATAGATAGTTGAAATATCCATCGTAGCTTGCCAGCGTAAGTAAAGTAAAAAATGCAAAGATTGAATACAGTGCATAAAATTTTAGGCTCGTAGATAGAAAGAGAAAAAAGTTATACAAAATTAGAACTAGCATCACACCATAGAACAAGTTCTGTGCCGCTAAGTTTTGCATCAATTGAATTTGGTAAGCTTTAGGTGTTAGCCACTCATGGGAAAGATTAACTCTGTCAGAAGTTGTAGATTTAATAAAAATATTTTTTTTCTCATTTGGCTTAAACGTGAATGAAAACCCCATTTTCCAATTTTTTAAGTCTCTTTGCCGCGGCTCCACTGTGGTACCGGAATATTTGGGTGTATTTTGATTTAAAGGCAAGGAGTATGCAGACAACTGATGGATTATATTGTACTTGTAAATTAAGATAAGACTTTTTTCTTCTGGAGAAAGGTTTTCTACCTCAAACCTTTGCCAAATCGCAGCATTTACCATAAATTTATTTGGTATTTCTAAACTTGGTTTAAATCCTGATTCCTTACCTAGAACTTCTGTGATGGTGAGGCTCTGGCTTTCATCAACTAGGTAGTCACCATTTGATTTGCTAAAAAGGAAGCTTTGCTCAAGGTTTTGAGTATCGAAATTATCTGCATTACAGCCAACAAGGACTATTAGGTAACAAAATGTTAAGACTTTTTTGCAGGCTGTAGCCAATATCAAATCCCTCCTCTAATATGCTAGCATTCGGTTCGATTTACCTCATGGTTGATAGTAATATT
>JBGCDR010000140.1:0-41041 GCA_045105515.1 Oligoflexales bacterium | reverse complement strand
CGCGCATGGGCACCCCCAAGATCTTTTGATTTTCCGACAATTATATCATTTTTAGAGAAACTGGGGAAATTCGCTAAAGATTATAGTGCTCTAAGCCTTACACACAAAAGCGGCGGTGTGTTTCCAATCAGGCACTAAATAGGAAGATGCAAAAAGAATATTCTAAATTGAAATCATTGGAGGAATTAAAAAAACATATGGCTGGCCTGGGAATAGGATGGCCGATTACGACCATCCTACAGCACAATAAAATTCCTGTAACTACAGTTAATAGGTTTGAAGCGCTATTTCAAATGGTTAGTGCTGGTCGACTAGCCTATATTCCTCTTGGTGCCAATGAGTCTCAGTTTTTTGTTTCAAAATTTAAAAATAAATTTCAAAATTTGGCTGTTGAGGAAGCAATATTATTAAATGTTCTATTCTATGACTTTTTTTTCTATCTTAATAAGAAGAATGGCGCATTAGAAAAGATTATTTCAAAAGGCTTTGAAAGGGCCTATGAAGATGGGTCATATATGGCTCTCTTTAATTCTCATCCTGAACATATAGATATTAAGAAGCTAAAACTCGCTTCTAGGACGACGTTCAATATCGAAAATCCTTTTGCATCTGAAGATGTTAAATCAATTGATAAAAAATATTGGGATTAGTTAACTCTTCGGCTTTTTATCATTGGGACTTGCTTTTGGTCGACTCTCATCGCTGTCTAGGTCATCGGATCTATCTTCACTGAGAGTGGAAGTCCTTTGAGTAATAGCACCGTTATCCCATGCTCTGACTAGTGCTTTTATAATTTCAGGATCAAAGAGATCCGATTCCTTTTGTATTTTTTCAACAGCATCTGATTCATCGATAAACCCAGAGTATGAACGACCAGAGACCATAGCATCAAAGACATCGGCGACTGCTACAATACGACCAAAAAATGGGATATTTTCTCCAGATAGACCTTCAGGGTATCCAGTACCATCCCACTTTTCGTGATGGTATTTTACACCTGAAATAAATTTTTTAGCATTAGGCATTCGAGATATAATATTTGCGCCTATGGTAGGATGGAGTTTCATTTCTTCGTATTCTTCGCGGCTCAATATAGATGCTTTTTTCAGAATAGCATCCGGTATTCCTATTTTACCAATATCATGACAGAGGGAGCTTATCATCAGCATTTTTTTTACATCTTTATTGAGCCTCAATTCGTCAGCAATTGCCATAGAAAACTTACACACTCTCTCGGAGTGCCCCACAGTGTATGTGTCTTTTGCTTCAATGGTAGCAACAACAGTTTCAACCATTCCTAGCATCAGGGCATCAATCTCCATGCGTAATAACATAGCTTCAAAGCTTGGGGCGCAGCGGCTCAATAGTGTTTGAATACTTTCTAATTGTCTAATAGGGAAAGATCTTTGTGATTTTTCTGACTCTATGTGAAATAGGCAAACAACTTCATTATTATGAATCATAGGCAGAATTACTCGAAAACGCGAGTCAGCAATTGAATCTTCATCCTTTATGGTAATTCCTTGCTTTAATCCAAGCGTTTGGCTCAATGCTCTTTTGTTAATGCGAAAAGTCGAATCATTATTACGATTCTGTTTGGTAGCGACTGGAATAAGTTGGTGCTGGGGGGCAGACCATACGAAGGCTGCACAACGAGATATATGAGGTGATAGTTGGCATAGGCCTTTTAGTATTGCATGACATGCCTGATCTAAATTATCTGTAACCATAATGTTACCTTGCAGGTCATATATTTTTTTTATACTCCGTACATTATCGGCAAGCTTATTGATGATGCTAGAATTATTGAGCTTCAAAGGTGTTAAATAGGTGGAATCATTTTTTTCTGTAACATTTATTGGGCCATCGATTCCATGTTCTTGATCGATTACCATATTGAACTTAAGGACCTCAGAGGCAAAATCCACATTGTCGGTAGGAGTTACCAACATTAACTCTGTGTCACCAATTATGATGCTATCTCCGCTTTGAACGATTGAATTGACAACTCTATCACCATTGATATAACAGCCATTTCTAGATTCCAGATCTTCCAAAATGATAAGACGGCCTCGCTTTTTTATTCTGATATGAAATCTTGAGACGTCGGAATCATTCAAAGTGATGGTATTTGCTGAATCTCTGCCAATAGTGATGGGAAAACTCACTAAATCAAATTTAGTCCCAGTATTCGGTCCACGTTTTATTAGCAAATAGCTTTGCATATAGAAATATTGCCAAAAATAGGTTCATCCAACTCTAGTCGTCATCGGCCAAATAGATTATGAGTTTAATGTTACTTAAGTAGCAAGTACAAAATGCCGACCCGACAAAGTGAAGCAAAGAGAATAATAAGGTTAGTTATGTGGACTTTCAGCAAAAATTATTCAATAGCTATGAATTATTTACTTGTTCTCTTACCTACTCTTTCCATAGCAAGTTGTTTCGCGAATGAGCTTCCACCAATTGGTGAGCGAGTTTATCTAGGTAGCCAAGATGGAAAGTACGGGTCGCTAGAAATCCAAAAAAAACCAAAAAAGGGTAAAAAATCAGAGGCGAGAGGTGTTATTTTTAGAGATCCTGAACTGGATCTTGATAAAGTCAAAGAACCCAAGAAAACGATAGTAGTCATTGAAGAAGATCATAATAACGAGAATAATAAAAATCAGAAAATAGTGAAGCAGTCAGAAACAAAAAAAAAGGATATGATGAATAGCCGGCAGCCTGGCATTGGCATTGGGGAGCTTGAAGAAAAAGTCTTAAAACAAGAAAAAACCAGAAATAATAGAAAAAGCATTTTGGATCTTGGAGCATTGAAAATTTCCGGAAGACATAAGGAACCTACTATACCCTTTAATAAAATTCCTATTCATTTGGAACAGAGTCACGAACCTCTCAATAAAAATTTCTTAAATCAAATTCATGATAACCTGCCAGGATTATAGTATGCTTGTAGGTTTCCTTTGCTATTAGTCTTCACTCAGAGACGAAAATGAAGTAGTTTTAGCTAAGTGGTCAAAAAGTTTATGAGGACTATAAATGCTTGCAGAATTGACAAAATTTGATATTGCTTGTTTCGAAATTATCAATACCGGGTTGGGTAGCACCTCTTTTGATGGGGTTATGCGGTTTTTTTCAGATGAAAAAATTTGGATAGCATGTAGCATCCTCTTATTAATCTACGCTTTTATTCGTAAGTCAGCAGTTCTAAAAAAGTTCTGTGCAGTTTTGGCAATTGCAGTATTAATTTCTGATATGGTGTGTTTTAGAGTTTTAAAGCCTTGGTTCAAAAGGCAAAGACCTTGCTACCAACTTGAAAATGTCAGATTGGTATCTGACAGTTGTGGCAGTGAGTTTGGTTTTCCCTCAAATCATGCTGCTAATGGTTTTGCCATAGCGGTCAGTTTGCATTGGTTTGTGAGACAGCGTTGGATCCTTACCCTCTACCCTTTAGCAATATTTGTAGGAATTACAAGGGTTTACTTAGGAGTTCACTTCCCTTTTGATGTTCTCTTTGGGTTTTTTGTGGGGCTAGCCAGTGGTTTATTGGCAGTTCAGGTGTTTGCGGGTTTGGAGCTACTTTATGGGCGATTGCTTAAATCTTCTTAGAACTTGCCGCTTAAGTCAAAGAGAATTCTTGGTTTACGCGAGATCAGATCGTTTTTACGTGAATGAAGTATTCCTAGTATTGACAACTTCGAAATGGTAAGTGAACCGAATCCTACAATATCACCACCAAATGGAAGTACAAAGCCAAGTCCAGTAGCTTCGTAGCTGTCTTTATACCTTAGACTTGTTCCACCTATATCGTGAAAGAGGCGAAACTTCAGCCTATTGCTGAGAATCATAGCTTTTTCGACAAAAGGTAACCAAAAAGGTAAGAGGATATCTTGATTGAGGCCTACAACCCTGCTCAAGAGAGGAAGGTTTTCTTCATCAATTCTGATCCCTAATTCATCCAATTGATTGATCCGGAAAAGGCTAAAATAGGGCATAAATCCGCGATGTTTGATTAGTGCACCATGAAAACTTCGCAATGTATAGCTGCTCTTTTTCGACAATGTGCAAGGGATGGTCCACAAACTAGTGATTCGATGATATTGAATTCCATCGGCTTTGCTTAAGGGGGCATGCTCTACTTCATTAGTAGAGCTGATTTTACATGCTGGCACCGGGCTAGGAATGTTCAAGTCTACGCCTAGGCCTATAGTCGGATGATAGCTTTCTTGGATCCCGATAATTTGCCTATATCTTAGTGCTGCACTAAAATTTGCATTTGCATTTCTTGGTTGGCTAAACAATGACACTTTACTGGTACGGTACTGACTATATGTCTGCAAGATTACTAACTCTGATGCTAGCTGCGACCGTGTAAATTTATGTTCGTAACTCATTAAAAAAGCAAGTTTTTTGCTGCCTGGAGAGTATTCAACTTTGCCAAATATCCCACTTTGAAGATAGCGAAATAATGCAGCTTGAATTGCAATTGAAGTGGCTTCTCCAGGCCTACGAAATAAGTAAGGAACCCATACAGAAGTATAAGAGCTATCTGAAATAGTGTTAGAACCAACTGGAAACAAACTTATACCAGGAGTGGAGGCTTGGTTATCAAAGCGATTGCTATCGTACATATGATGGTTTGGATCAATACTAACATCGATTGGCTCTAAATCAGTAATAGTTGTGATTAACCAGCGATTTTGACTCAAATCAGGTTGTTTACTGGTTACATAGTAGTAGCTGCCTCCTGTGTCTTCAAATCGTATCTGGGTTGGCAGGTCAAAGCTGCCATGGCTTTTTACGACTGCTTTTGCCAACCACTTTCCTGTAGAGAGTTGTGTCTTGCTAAACTCATCGACACTGTAATCAGGCCAGCCTTCGTAGCTCCACCAGGATTTTAGATAGTGAGCGATGTGTTGTTTTCCAGATCCAGAAATTCCATATGGTAAGTCTTGTAGACCTTCATAAAAGTCGAGGGGTGTGATGGATTTGTATGCAGACTTCTGGGTGAATTTCCTCAAAAAATTTTGTAATGTCTCAGGTCCCATGATAGAAGCGAGATAACGCATAGTTAGTGCTTGTTTAATAAATAATAGAGGGCTTTGAGATTGCTTAGATTTCTTAGTAATAAGCTTTGAATCTGTCAAAGCCACGAATGGGAGATCCTTAAATAGGAGTGAAGCTGTCATATCCTGAACCTGCAGATAGTCAAGCGAAAGCCAATCAAAATCTGAATCATAGTTGTTGAATAAGTTGAAGCGAGCTCCATCAATTTTTAGAAACATAAGAGTTGCGAAATCACATATACCTCCCAGAAGCCAATGGTCTTTGGGATTGAAGGCCTTAACGCTTGCCCCATACCATTGTGCGGCTAGTAGTGTTGATAAAACCCAATGTTTCCAATTCAAGAGGCTATCTTGTAGATAATTAAAAGCCAGTTGCCTAGGTTGATTAATCGCAATTATTCCAGGTTGATCTGCTGTTAATAGACTCTCTGTTTCTATGATGGTAAGAGAGTCATAGGGATAGTTGGAAAACCACTTTTTATGAGATTTCAATGCTTGGTAAATAGTTCTAATAAGACTATTTTTGATAGGATTGCGAAAAAGTAGGTGAACTTTTGTACCGTTGATATGGTCATGATGTTCGTACAATTTCCGGTTTCTTACTAATGCTATGGTAAACTGATCAGCATCAAATTTGTAGTGTTGTTTTATCAAATGAACGGTCGAATTGGTGCTTGAACCAGGTCCAATTGCAAGCCATTGACTATAATTCAATGATTCGACATTCATCGAAGTTTTTTCAATAAATATTTGTGGATTTCCGTTGAGCAGCTTTGGATCACATGTGCTTAAGGGAAGTGGGTAAAAACCTGAAAATAAAATGTCGTTAGCAGCACTGGTCCCTTTACTTACAAAGTTGATCCTAAAGGGTTCTTTTTGTTTGAGCGTTACTTTAAAAATATACGGATTTAAGAATTCGGCTGTTGCTCCGTTAGCATCTATGATTTCTGTGCTAGGATTCAAGATTCTTTCACCAGAACCTTTGTTAATATAAGCTTCAAGATGCTTAAGTGGTTCGTATAGCATCTGTTGGTGTTGCTTAAGATATGGTAAGTAAAAACATTTTTCTTTAACTTGACCTAATGAAAATACTGCTGTGCCGGCTAGAGAAATTTCATTCTCAGATCTGTTAATCTTAATTTTTAAATCTAGATTTGGCTTAGAAGAAGGCATGCCTCTAGCATGGATTGCAACTAGAATATAGAGGAGGAATCCTCCTAAAAATTTCAAGATATGCAATCAGTTCCTCGCATACTTCCAAGGTTCATCGGGAAAAAATTTTCTGTTCTCTATTGCATATTCTTTTAATAGCGACGATGGTTTAAAGCGTTCTCCATCCTTCTCAGAAAGCCGATTGAGTACTTCAACTACATGGTGGGCTCCCAGAAAGTCTATATACTTGAATGGTCCACCCCAGAAAGAAGGAAATCCCAAGCCATAGACTGCTCCGATATCACCATCTGATGCTTTTGTAAGAATATGTTCTTCTAAACATGATACTGATTCGTTAACAAAAATCATCAAACATCTTTCTATAATCTCATCATTTTCATGTGGTTTTCTAGTGGAGGACTTTTGTTTACATACCTTATAAATATCTGGATCTACAACGGATCTTTCATTATCTTGATACAAGTAAAACCCCTTTTTGTTTTTTCTTCCAAGTCTGCCAGAATGACTGATGGTTTCAAGGACATCAATGCCCATGAGTGCCTCGTCAAATCCAGCCCCAACTGTTTTTAAGACGTGAAGGGTTACATCAATGCCTATGTCATCAATCAAAGCTAAGGGTCCGATTGGGAAGCCAAAATCTGTTGCAGCTTTGTCTATAACTTCAACACTACTACCCTCACTCAAAATTTTGAGAGCCTCAGCAAGGTAATACGCAAGCGTCCGAGTTGTGTAAAAACCAGGGCTATCTTTTACTACGATTACATGTTTTCCGAGTTTCTGACCTAATTTTATCACCCTGGCAGTGGCCCAATCAGCGGTTTCCTCGGTAACAATCACCTCTAATAATGGCATTTTTTCCACGGGAGCAAAAAAATGCATACCTATTACCCGTTCAGGTCTCTGGGCAACATGTGCAATTTTCTTGATTGGGATAGCTGATGTATTGCTTGCAAAAATCCAATCTTCCCCAGCATTTTTTTCAAGTTCTAGTAAGGTTCTTTGTTTGAGTTCAAGATCTTCAAATACTGCTTCTACGACCAGATCACAGTTATGGTAGCCTAGACTCTCTAGGCCGGGAGAAATGTGAGCCATTTTTTTCTGCAACTCGAATGTCTGCATTTTACGGCGGTCGACTTTTTTTGAGAAGAAATTTCTAGCAAATTTTAAAGCTCTTCCTATGGCATCTTTACTAGGGTCTGCAATACACACCCGTAAGTCTTTGTCTGCACAAACTGCGCAAATACCGGTCCCCATCTGACCTGCGCCAACAACACCAATACATTTTAAGTCTTGGTTAACAAATCTTTCTTGATCTGCATCTTGATATTGCTGCAAGCCAGTATTTTGTTCTGCTTTGGTCAGATGCAATAAGCCTTGGCTTTGTCTTGTTAAGAGTAGCTCTCCAAATAGTTTGGAAGCGAGTTTTCCAGCTTCTTTTTGAGAAATTTCAAATCCGTCAAATATAGCTTCCAAAGCTTTATACGAGGCAGGATAGAATCCTTTAGTCTTCTCATCTACTATATCTCGGGTTTTTTTATACATCACTTTACGGCCTATGGGATTGCCTTCAATTGCCCATTTTGGAAGGTCTTTACTGAGATTGCTAGAGGCACTGATCCCGGTTCCTCTTCTTTTTCTTGGCTTTTGAGATAACTGACGAGCATATTGAAGCAGTAGGCTAGGTGGGACACAAGCGTCTACTAAACCACTTTTGAGTGCCTTTTTGCCTGACACTTTTCTTCCGGTGAGAATCATATCTAATGAAGCTTGTAAGCCTATGATTTGAGGGAGCCTATGGGTACCACCTCCGCCAGGTAACAATCCAAGGTTAATTTCGGGAAAACCCAACTTAGTAGAAGGGTCGTTAGTGCATACTCTCCATGAACACGCAAGTGCAATGTCGAGCCCACATCCTAGGCACGGGCCATCAATAGCGGCAACTGTTGGAATAGACAGGCATACTATTCTGTCACAAATTTTCTGAAATTTTTGAATAAATGCTGTAGCATCTTCCGAATTTTCTATTTGGTTTAGTTCGTCAATAGCAAAGCCAGAAATAAAATCTAGTTTTTTGCTTGTAAAAATAAGACCGTTTATCTCGGTATCATTTGCTATAACTTCAAGTTCTTCGTTTAAATTTGCTAAGAAACCATGGCTCACCGAGTTTTCTTTGCCGTAAGGTCTTGTAAAACAAAGGGTGATGATATTATTCTTATCTTTACTTCTTAAAATGCGTTCTTCCATATCAATATTACCACTGGTAAAAATTAAGAGATTCGCTCAACTAGGATAGATGCTGCCATAGCTCCTGCTGCACACACTGATACAATTCCCAGAGAAAGATCACTCCGTTTGAGCTCGTTTGCTATGGTACTCATGAGTCTGACTCCGGTTGCACCAAATGGATGGCCAATAGCGATGGAGCCACCATTAACGTTTAGCTTGTCTTCAGGAAATGATCCAAATGACATCGAAGTTCCGAAGTTCCGTTCACAAAATTCTTGGCTTTCCATTGATCTTATACAACTTATTATTTGTGCTGAGAAAGCTTCGTGAATCTCAAATCTGTCGATGTCTGAGAGCTGCAGATCGTTTCTTATAAGTAATCTAGGAATGGTAATTGCGGGACCAATCAGAAGTTGCTGGTTTGGATCAACAGCAACTACATCGTAATCCAAAATTCTTAGTTTCGGGGTCATTCCCTCTGAAAAAGCTCGCTTTTCATCTGCAATTAAGCACACGGAAGCTCCATCTGTAAGGTTTGAGGCGTTACCGATGGTTACACTTCCATAACGCTTGTCAAATATAGGCTTCAGATTAGAAAACTCCTCGATTGTCTGACCAAATCGTACTGCATTGTCTTGGTCGATATACTGCTCGTATTGAGGGGGTGCCCAAATAGGTATGATTTCTTCTGCAAACATTAGATTCTTTTGGGCATATTCAGCTTTTTGGTGTGAAGCTAAAGCATACCTATCTTGCTCTTTGCGATCCAAGCCATTTGATTGAGCCATAATTTCAGCATGATCACCCATACTCAAGCCAGTTAAGGGTTCAGTTAACTCAGGCTGCTTAGGAAACCATGCTTTGGCTCGAAAGTGTTTGATGATATTCAATTTTGAGGTTGCTGATTTGGCCTTCGACAGCTTCACTAGAAATTTTCGAGCCGCCCGTGAGTAGACAATTGGCACGTCACTAAGGCATTCAACTCCGCCAGCTAAAATGAAACTTGGATGTCCACTTCGGATGGTTTGGCTGGCATTAATAATGCATTGTAGGCTTGAGGCGCAGGTTCTATTGATCGTGTAGCCATTTATCTTACTTGGTAACCCCAAATTAAGGATTGTATCTCGGGCAATATTTGGGTTCTTGGTTTGCGGGACAACGGCACCTGCGATCATTTCATCAATTATTTCATAGTCTAAGCCAATTTTTCTTAAGAGGCCATCAGTGACTCTGCTGTACAATTCTAAAGCGTCGCAGTCTTCAAAAACTCCATACGACTTAACGAAAGCACTTCTAACCCCGTCTACAAAGACTGGTCTTCCGTTTCCTTCAAAGGAGGATGGCAGGTAGTTTGTTATCATGGCTAAGGTCTTTATGAGTGATTTCAGTTTCTGATAAGGGTTGATTATATGACAACGATTCTGAGCTATGCGATTTTTTTGAAATTTTTATCTGTATTCTGATAGATAAAATCATTGGACTCATACCTCATTGCACTGATGGTATCGAATAATCACGCTAATTTGAATATTTTATATATTTGGCGGTTATCTACGAGCTTTTTGGTGAATATTATTTTGATTCCAAAGAACGAGACCATTTTTTCAGAGCTGCATTAATTATCATAAGTGTTTGGTCGTAGTAAAACTTTGCCTCGGATAAGAGTTCATGTTTGGCTCCCCTGATGAGGGAAAATTCAATCTGATTTTCTGGATTCTTGAGTTTGCATTTATTAATCCAAGTGTGCATGGAATCCATATCAACAACACTTTCCTGATCACCTACCATGATATGGGTAGGAGTACTGAAGTTTATGATATTTTCGGACTGGTGCACTTCGTCGAGCGCTAAGAATGCTGCTCTAACCCACCCATAAGTGACACTTTTTGCTTCATAAGGAGTGGCTTTCATACGATCATAGCGTTGACGGCAGTGGGTTTTTTGGTTATTGAAAAATTCTTCTTTTTTCATCGCACCTTTGTAACGAACATATTGATTACCTAGACTAATATTTGTAAGTGTTTCTGACAGTGGTCTAGAGATAAAATGCGGGAGAGGTTTTTCTGGCATTCCTAGAAATGGAGCTGATAAAAGCAGGTAGCCTGGTGTAAAAATCTTTTTGATAATGCCATATATACTAATCAAGCCTCCCATGGAGTGAGCTAGAATAATATAGGGAAGATTTTCAGAATTCGCTTCAGCTAAAACTTTGTGAGCATCATTGACGTAGGAATTAAAAGATTCGCAGTGGGATGTTTGACCGCTTGAGCCTCCTTGACCCCTATGATCCCAGGTTATGAGACCACAATCACTTGGTAAAGGTAAGTCCCTAGTTATATAAGAATATTTTTCTATAAATTCATTGCGACCATTTATCAATACTACAAATCTTTTTATTTCTTTTGAAGGTTTATACACAGCATAGCGGATTGTAATCTGATCGGTTTCAACATAGCTGATTTCCCATTCTTGCCCTAATTCAAGTGAACCTTGCTTATCCATAATCCTCAATCCTTGTTCACTATAAACTTTCTTAACTCCTGGGGTTTGTTTGTACAAAGTCCATTGACTTTGAGCTGTATCATCTGTGCCCATAGTTTATGAGGGCGTATTTCCTCACCTTTCATAGGTACCCATGGATAAATCATGAGATCATTGCCACTCAATCGGTACATCAATTTTTTACTTAAGAGCTGAGCTTCAGGGTGGAAGATGTTGGTTTTGCAGTTTTTTAAAAACCATAGAGGGTTAAAGAAATAAAGCGGGTGAGAGCGCAAGGTATCATACCCCCAAAGAACAGCTCTCCTTAGTGTTGGAAAATTTTGCTGTAAATAAAGTAGGGGCTTTTCAGAGAAGGTAGAGAGGATGATCCGATCTTTGTGTGGTGAATTTCGGATTATTGTACCAACTATAGAGGCTAGTTTGCCATTATTTCCTTTTAGTTCCACATTGAGTTCAATTTTTGGGGCAAAATGCTCCAATACTTCTGAAAAAAGAGGGATATTTTCGCCATTTTTTAGATAGATTGATTTGATTTCATTGTAGTTTAAATTAGAAACAATTCCGTTTTTGGAGCAGGTTCTGTTTAACGTATGATCATGCATCACAATTGGAATATCATCTTTTGTTAGTCTTATATCAAGTTCAATGCGATCACATCCAATTTTTACAGCTTGCTCAAATGCTGACCAACTGTTCTCAGGGGCATTCTCAGTTACGCCTCTATGGGCAATAATTAACATGAAGTAAGACCTTATAAGATTGGACAAGGTATAGGTAATGTCCTTAATTTTCTGATAACATGGAAACATAAACATAAATTGACCTTTTAACATAGGTCTTTTGAAACATCTATTTTTAAATTTAGTGAAAGAGGTAGCTTTGCGATCGAAATTGCAAATAAACTATTTGATTTTTCTTACTGTTTTTATTGCATTCACAAATGCTGGTTTTGGAAAACCAAGAAGATTTCTTGTTACCTTACCAGTACTGGCTGTTGGGAACGAAAGCAATCTCGAGCTTGATCTAAATTTAGGTGGTGATGCAAGCCTTGCCTTCTATTGGGGCCTACTCGCCAAAAGCGACAGACTTACAGAATCTGAAAAAGAATCAAAGCCGGGTAGCTCTTTAATGTTACAGGGACAAGAACTTGGTCTTGTCTTTCAAAGATTTAGTTCTGGTATTGATATGTCTGGATTTCATTGGGGTCTTGGTGCCGGTTATCGAAGCATTTTGGCAAAGTGGACAAAACCACAAGATCAATCGTCATTGTCATATCTTAGAACTGATGAGGAGGGAAATACCTATCATGAGTTCAATCTAGCGGGAGCTGTCGTAAGTGCTCGCTTTGGTTACCGATATGTTGCTGAGTCGGTAGGCTTTGTTGCTGGTCTCTATTTAAAAGCACGGCATTTTCAAAGTAGGATAAGTGAAAAGGAAAAGGAAGAGTCGGAACCCACAAACTTTTCCCCGTTGGGAATTGATGACGAAATTAAGGTGAAGAGACGACTTATGACTACCGTGTTACCAACACTCGAGTTAGGGTGGGCATTTTGAGTTTCTAAGGTTCTAAGCTTTCGTACGAAACAACTATGCTTGACCCAGGACTAGGGATAGCATCGCTGTTAAATTTAAGCGAATTATTCCCTTCAATAAAAGTCCAATGCTCATATTCTTCATCATTTACATAGACTTTTATAGTCGAATCGATTGGTGACTTCATAAGGTTGATCTGGGATATTTGGGCATTTAGATCTTGGCCCATCTGGTATAGTGAATCTGCCCAGTTGGAGTCACAAATGCTCTGCACAATTCCTCCTGTTTTGTCTGCTGCATCAATAAATGCTGTCCCTTCCTCAGATGGTGATGAGTGACCAGAAGTACATAATGAGCCATCATCTTCCCTTGTACCTGTTATAGTTGAAATGGAGTACTTTCCTTTTCCTTTTACGGAATTTAAATAGTCAATAAGATCGTCGTTCGTGTAAGAGAAAGTTGTCCATCCCTCAGTTGTTGGATTAAAGCCAAGACTTGGGTCATATTGATTGAGTCCAATTCCTTCGTCTTCTTCGTCACTGATGATCACTACCGAAAGATATGCATCGGAACGCATCAAATTTTCGTTTTCACCACTTAGCACTTTTTCTACTGCCATTGAAGTTGCCCTTAACCCATGTTCAAAGTTAGAGCCGTTTGTGCCAACGTTGGTGTAATCACTAAATTTAGAAGCAAGGTCTAAGTCACTGGCCTGCAGTACTTTTCGACCATCTTCACCGACAAAAGATCCACGTAATTGGGTTGAAGCATCACCACCAAATAAGAACGGACATGCTCTCTCAGATAGAGGAGGGAGTGTTGACTGATCTAGAGAACTGTCAAGATAATCGATTCCTTGGCAAATATCGGTGGTAGTTACTGAAGTCTGAAATTCTTGGTTTGATGCAGCTAATGCAGTGATAAAAGATGAAAAATTTGCTCCAAGGTAGGTTTGTTCTTCAGCCATTGAAAGTGAGCTGTCGATTACCCATAAAATATCAACTTTTGTTTGATCTGGTTGCAGCATTACAAGCACCTGAGAATACACCGTCTGTCCATCAGAATCAGTTGAAGTGCCAATGGTACCTTCACCTAAGGTCGATGGGTCCAAATTGTCTAAGTCAATCTCGATTACCTCACTAGTTCCAAGAGCATCCCCTGTGTTGGCTACATCAATGCTACTGACTGTTCCCTTCTTTTTGGCTAATACTATGACGCGGTCATCGATCGAATCACCAATTGAGGGAGCTAGTCCGTTTAGTATTTCGCCATCGAAATCATTTTCAGATTCGTCTTCTTCAGCTGCAAGGGCGTCGAGATCTTGTTCCTCTACGGTCTCAACTTCCTGTTTATCGGCTATTTGTGATTTAATCCCAGTCCCAAGGTCCTGAAATTGGGGGTTTGATTCCATCCCACACGAAGTCATCAGCAAGTGTGTGGCTATCAAAACCAAGCCTAGAATGAGGCGCACTAATCTTTTGTCACGTACTTGTGACAAACTAAATAAAAACATTACTGATTCCTCCAATTCATATGTTGACGGCAGTGTTTCCAAACCTGCCATACTTGTAAGAGTCGGTGGAGGAAATCTTGACTTTACTAAAAAACAATTTTTCTAATTTTTCCTAAAAATACTGGATATTAGTGCCGGATTATGTTGTGATTTTAGAAATATTACGAATACAACAGCTTAAATTTGGTGAATTTAATGAGCGCCAGCTATTTGAAGATTGTAATACAATTTCGGGGTGGCCTTTCACAATAATTAATTGTTAATCTTGTACCACGACTCCTTTCAATAAGGATATATATGCGGATAGCGATTGATGCTAGGATGATGCGCCCTGGATCTATGCATGGCATTGCCCGTTATGTTCACCATTTACTAGAGTGCTTCCAAGGTCTAGGGCGAAGCCATGAATTTTTTATTCTTATAAACAAAAATAATCCACTGATGCAAATTCGGTGGCCGAAACATATGCATCTTGTAAATATGCGATCCAAATGGATTAGCTTTAGTGAGCAATGGGAACTGCCTTGGTTGCTTAAGAAGTTAAAAGTTGATCTATTTCATGCACCTTCATTTGTAGCTCCAATATTTTGTCCTAGTCCTATGCTCATGACGATCCATGATCTTAATCATTTGGTTCTTCCGCAATTTTATACACCTTTTCATCTTTTCTACTATCACACCTTTGTAAAAAGCTGCATTGAAAGGTCTCGTTACATCCTGACAGTGTCAAATTTTTCTAAGGCAGAGATAGTCAGAAACCTCGCTGTAGAACCTAAAAAAGTCTTTGTTACATACAATGGGGTTTCTAGGCGTTATAACTTAGTAAAAGACGAAAAATGGGTTGATTATATACGTGATATTTATGAATTACCTAAAGAATTTATTTTTTGCCTGACAAATAATAAGCCCCATAAAAATGTTCATCAGCTGGTAAGAGCTTACTGCTTCTCAAATGTGAAGTTGCCCTTGGTTTTGGCAAGCGAGTGTGATCCGCGCATCATTAGCCTGGCAGAAAGCTTTGGTAAAAAGCATTTGATCTACTTTTCAAAATTTATAGCGGAAGAACATTTGCCAAGTGTGTATTCTATGACCCGAGTGTTTGTTTACCCTTCCACCTATGAGGGTTTTGGTTTGCCACCTTTGGAAGCCCTTTCTTGCGGTGCTCCCGTAGTTGTGGCAAAATCTGCAAGCCTGCCGGAAGTGGTGGGCGAGCATGCCATATTTATGGACCCATTTGATTATCTTAGTATTGCCAAAGCGCTGGAAAAAGCTCTTTCGTTTACAGAAAATAAAGATTATGGGGAGTTACAAGCCAAGCGCATGGGCTACGCTAAGAAGTTTTCTTGGGAAGAAATGGCAAAAAAGACCTTGGATATTTATCACTTGTGTTAAGCGCATAAGGATCGTGAGGCAAACTCGTTGAAAATAGGAATCAATGGGCGCTTCCTTGTTGCTAAAAAAACAGGGGTTCAGCGAACAGCATATAATTTGGTTAAAACACTTGTTAGCGTGGATAGGGAAAACGAATACTACCTATTTACAGGCAAAAAAGAGCTTGGAAAACCTGAGTGGGATTATCCTAATGTTAAGGTGGTGGCATCTTTTGTGGAGCCGGGCAAGACCTTGAGAAATATGTTCTGGGAACAATTGGTCCTGCCTTACCTGGCTAAGAAATTTAAGGTTGACCTTTTGCATTCTCCCGCAAATATGTCTCCATTATTTTTCAAAGGCAAGTCACTTGTTCATATTCACGATGTTTGCTTTGTGGTGAATCCGCAGTGGTATAGTTTTGCCTTTAGAACTTGGTATAACTGGGTGATTCCCAGGCTTGCAAAGAGAGCTGCTCGAGTAATTACCAATAGTAATAATTCAAAGAATGATCTTCTCCAATTTTGTAAGCTGCCTGTAGAAAAAGTGAGCATGGTCTATTGGGCTGTAGATGACTCATTCTTAGGAAATAACGCATGCTCTGTGGGAGAAGAGTGGACCTTAAAGGACTATATTCTCTATGTTGGCTCCTTAGAGCCAAGAAAAAACATTGGTTCGCTTGTAGAAGCATTTCAACTATTACGTAATCAACATCCTGATCTTAAAACAAAACTCATTTTAATTGGCGGAGAAAGCCCTCTCTTTGCTGAACTTAAGCTCAAGATTAGTGATTATCAAGATGACATAATCTTGAAGGGTTTTGTGGACGATGATGAATTAAAGGCATATTATCGCCATGCTGGATTGGTTGCTTACCCAAGTCTCTATGAGGGTTTTGGTTTGCCTCCATTAGAAGCAATGGCAAGTGGAGCCCCTGTGGTTACCTCAATTACATCTTCCTTGCCGGAGGTGGTGGGAAATGCTGCTATCAAGGTGAACCCCTATGATATTAGGCAGATTTCCGAGTCTATGGCGAAGATTTTGCTCAACCCTGAACATAAGCAGGATCTGATTAACCGAGGGTTTGAGCAAGTAAAGAGTTTTAATTGGTTCAGGGTTGCAAGAAATATCTTGGCAATATATTACGAAGTATACCAGCGGGCTTTCACTAAAAAAGATGAAGCCGCCGGTGAGCAGGTCTATATTCCATATGAATTCTGGAAGAAGCTTGTACAGATGGAAGAAGAGAAAATAAAGTCGATTCAGTTTTAGTGCGTTCGCAGTAGGACTCCAAGGAAAGAGGTTCAGCATGTACCGGCGCCACATTAAGCAAATGATTGCTAACGGTGAAAATGGTCAAGAAGTTAAGGTTTTAGCCTGGGTTAGATCAAAACGGGTATCCAAAAATTTTGCATTTATCTCGGTAAATGATGGCTCCTGTCAGGACTTACTTCAGATTGTTGTAGATGCTGGGACCCCCGCATTTGAGATCTTGAAGGATGTGCAAACCGGCTGTTCGGTGAGTGTCAATGGCGAGCTACGAGATTCCCCGGCAAAAGGTCAGAAGTGGGAGGTTCTTGCTAAGGAACTCACTATTATTGGAGAAGCACCAGCAGACTCTTATCCCTTGCAGAAAAAAGGCCACTCACTTGAATTTTTGAGAGAAATAGCTCACTTGAGACCGCGAACCAACACTTTTGGTGCGGTGTTCAGAGTGCGCAATGTACTTGCGCAGGCGGTGCATGAGTTTTTTCGGCAGAGAGATTTCATTTGGGCACATACCCCAATCCTGACCGCTAGCGATTGCGAAGGAGGGGGAGAAATGTTTAAGGTCTCTACCCTGGACTTTGAAAATCCTCCTAAGGATGCTCAAGGAAAGGTGGACTATAGCAAAGATTTCTTTGGTAAAGCTGCTCACCTTACTGTAAGTGGACAGCTTGAGGCTGAATTTTTGGCATTGTCCCTTGGGGATGTTTATACTTTTGGCCCTACCTTCCGGGCTGAGAACTCGAACACCACGCGTCATCTTTCTGAATTCTGGATGATAGAGCCTGAAATGGCTTTCGCAGACTTGAAAGTGGACATGGATCTTGCCCAAAACTTTGTTGCATCCCTTGTAAAGCAGGTGCTTGAGAAGTGCCCAGATGAGCTGGCATTTTTCGAGAAGCTCTATAAAAACATTACAGTAGCGCAACTTGAAAAGCTTGCTGGGTCAAATTTTGTTCAGATGTCCTACACGGATGCTGTTAAGGCACTGCAAGATTCAAGGCAAAGCTTTGAGTATCCAGTTGAATGGGGAGTGGACCTGCAGACTGAACATGAGCGCTTCCTAACTGAGCATATTTGCAAGGGGCCAGTTACCGTATTCGATTACCCCAAGGATATAAAAGCTTTTTATATGCGCCAAAATGATGACGGAAAAACAGTTGCGGCGATGGATGTTTTGGTTCCTGGTGTTGGTGAATTGATTGGCGGTTCACAAAGGGAAGAGCGCCTAGATATTCTGGACACGAAAATGGATGCATTGGGTATTCCCAAAGCAGATTTACAATGGTATCTTGATCTGCGCCGTTTCGGGTCTGTGCCACATGCAGGTTTCGGGATGGGTTTTGAGAGGATGGTTATGTACGTCACCGGAATGCAGAATATCCGAGACGTTATAATGTGTCCAAGGACGCCAAATTTAATTGATTTTTAAGTGAAGTGCCTGAGCCCCAATACTTAGCACCGATTGATTAAGGTTGACCTTGGTAAGCCGTCAATATACTATTACGCACCTGCGAATGGGCTTTAGCTGTGATTTGGCTAGAACTAACAAAATAAGCCCTTGGATCGATTGGAGTTAATGATGAAAACCTGCAGCATTAAGCCTGCTGATATTCAGAAAAAATGGGTAACAGTAGATGCCACTGGGAAATCTTTGGGACGTTTAGCATCTGAAGTGGCAAGAGTTTTACGAGGAAAGCACAAGCCAAGTTTTGTGCCTCATTTGGATTGTGGTGACAATGTCATTGTAACTAATGCAGCTAAAATAGAGCTAAGTGGTCGTAAGTGGGACCAGAAGTTCTATTACCACCACTCCGGATATATCGGTGGTATTAAAGGCATTAGCGCTAAAGACCTACTAGCAAAACAACCAGAACGTTTAGTTGAGTATGCTGTTAAGGGTATGATGCCAAAGACAAAATTGTCCCGCAAAGTTATGAACAACTTGAAGGTGTATTCTGATGGTGAGCACAAACAGGAAGCTCAGAAGCCAGAAGTGATGGCACCTAGGCTAGCAAACGGAGAATAAGACCTATGGGCACAAAGTACACTCAGCATGCTGTTGGCAAGAGAAAGACATCGGTTGCAAGGCTTTACTTAAAGCCAGGTAGCGGTGAGATTACGATTAATAAGAAGCCTATGGACGAGTACTACCTTCGTCCTACTTCTAAGATGCTTATTATGCAGCCTCTCGAATTGACAAACCTAGTTGGCAAATTTGATTTGAATATCAATGTCTGTGGCGGCGGTCTACAGGGTCAAGCTGGTGCAATACGTCATGCTTTAGCCAAGGCTTTAGCTGATATTGAGCCAGAGAACAGAACAGTATTAAAACGTGCTGGCTTGATTACTCGTGACTCTCGGATCAAAGAAAGAAAGCTTCCTGGTCAACCAGGTGCAAGGAAAAAATTCCAGTTTTCAAAACGTTAATTTTTTCCAGCCTATATTGGAAAATCGTACAAGATCAACGCTCAGGTGTTGGTCTTTTTTTTTCGTCTATTTAAAACCTTCATTAGCGCAGAGATCCCTTTTGACTTTTTTTTGCTAAGGGACTGAGTTTTTTCAATACGATTTAGCCTTTTTTCGATATATCCAAGTTTTTTCTTGTCTTGAATTCGTTTCGGTTCTGACCACCATTCTCCAGGCGAATACTTCCATAATCTTATTTTAGTGCCAGGACAATCTCCTATTCCAAACAAGAAATTGGAGTGAGTAATCCATACATCTTTTGCTTCTATGCCTTTATGGATTGGTTCGAGTTGTCTTTGAGAGCTAATATCAGCAGGAATGACCTGAAGAAGGTCTGCTTTTTGGCTTATGATTTGACTCGAGATGAACAAAGACAAAGCATCCCCTAAAAAATCAGGTGTGAGCTTGCTGCTGCCCATGTAGATGTTAATCAGTTTAAAATGAGACTCAAATAGGTGACATTCAGACCATACGTAGTTGGTGTTGTGAAAATCACAGAGAACCCATTGATCCAAGAGCTCGGGTTTTTTCTCTAATTTTTTATTGGGGTAGGAAGGTAGGTATAAAAATGGTGAGTAATCCTTGCAGCGCTCGTCTAGGTAAAACAGCCTCTGATCATTGTTCCAACTGCTACTAGGTAACCATTTGAAATTAAAGCTAGAAATGCTTGTGAGATGAGCCGATTTTCGGCGGTTCCTGTGATAGAATGAATTCAAGGTAGACCTTTCGACCGGTGAAGCAAAAGCTTCATATGAGAGCGGAAGATTAAAGCATGATTACTCTATTCTCATAGTTTAGCGCTAATAAAAGGATGGGACCATGGTGTTTTCCGATAAAAAGCCAAGCAACAACAAGCAACGACGTGGAGCTAGTTTCCACGAATCAGCAGTTACAATCTTAACTCCTGGATGTCATTTCAATGGTAAGCTCTTTTGTCGGGGATCTAGCCGGATAGGAGGAAAAATCGAAGGAGAAATCATCTCCGAAGGCCTTCTTATAATTGAAGAAGAAGCATTCATAACTGCAAAAATTAAAGCGGATGAAGTTGTGATCCAGGGGCAAGTAGAGGGAGAGCTCCAGGCTAGTGGACGAGTAAAGCTAGAATCAACAAGTAAATTTACAGGGGATATAGTAACTCCTTCACTAGTGATTAATGAAGGGAGCATTTTCAATGGCAACACTAAAATGCTTGTGCCTGAGAAATTGGCAAAGCCAGTCGCCAGCATCCCTGTAGTAGAAAAAATTGACAAAAAAAACTTAAAGTATAAAGATAAGAAGGGATTAAAAATTCCTGAAATTGGTGTTAAGGCCTAAATGTCAAAGGTTTGCATCAAAGACTCAGGTGATTGCTTCTACCTATGACTATTGCTAGTGATGAGACTCCAAAGTATATCAAAAGAATTCAATGGTAAGCTTCCCTTAATTTCGGCACCTATTTATCCCGACTTATCTTGGTCCCAAGATTCAGTTGCAAAGGGATCGGCGGCGGTAGCGTTCCTCTTTATTCCCCCTATGATTGAAGAATCCTTTTGTCGTCTTGTTTTAACAAAGCGTAGTTTGACCGTCGGCTCTCATAAGGGGCAGGTTGGATTTGCCGGTGGACGATGTGATGCTAGCGATAAAGATCCTGCTGAAACAGCTATGCGAGAGGTTGAAGAAGAAATTGGTATTTCCCGAAAAAACTTAACTACTCATGGATATTTAGAATCTCAGACCAGCATTAATGGAAGCAAAGTTATTCCCGTTCTTATGACAGCAGATGTTGGCGACCATGACTTTTCGTTGAATGTGGAAGAAGTTGAACTGCTGTTTCTCTTGCCTTGGAATTATTTCTCGGTAGACAGAGCCGAAGTGTTTTCTTTTAATATGTTCGGCGTTTGGCGTGAATCCTACCTTTTCGATGCGGTACAAACCCAAGTCTGGGGCTTGACTGCTCATATTATCAAGCTTGCAGGATTAAAAGCATAAGAACTATGTTGTTGTATTCTCTGCTATCTAGCTCTCTCAATCTGAGAAGGCTAACAGTCAATATTTTTAAAGGAGCAAGAAGGCGTGGATTTCGCAGAATGGAGTGAAGTAAGGACAGGTATTAAGCTAAAAGACTATATTTTACTTGACCTGCGCAGTGAGGGAGAATTTGAAAAAGGCTGTATCCCCCACGCAAATAGCCTTCCCTTATTGGATAATAATCAGAGAGCTACTATTGGAACCCTCTATAAATCAAAGGGAAAGGGGCCAGCAACGCGTCTTGGTTTGGAGCTTTTTGCTGAGAAAGCTGAGGAATTTTTGGGCGAATGCGTTGATTATAGCAAGAACTGCAAGTCACTAGTCCTTTATTGTTGGCGTGGAGGCATGAGGTCTCGACTCGTGGGAATGTGGTTAGAGGCAGCAGGGCTTCCAGTCCTTGTCCTTGATGGTGGTTACAAAAGATTTAGAACTTTCGTTTTACAAACTCTCGAAGACTTTGCTCATAAAGATTTTTTGGTGCTTAACGGCCTGACTGGTACTGGTAAAACACAATTGATACAGGAAATGATTAAAGAGGGACATGCGGCAATAGATTTTGAAGGCTTAGCGAATCATAGAGGTTCTGCGTTCGGTGGTTTTGGACAGAAAAATCCTTGCCCGACTCAGCAAGACTTCGAGAATTTGTTAGTGGATGCTTTTCTTGAAATTAGTAAAGCAAAGAAAATTCTTGTAGAGCTAGAAAATAATATTGGTCCTGTTTGTTTGTCGAAATCCTTGAGAAATGCGCTTTGTGCATCTCCAATGGTTTACCTGGAAAAAGACTTTGAAGATAGAGTCTTATACCTAGCAAACTTATACGCGAATAGTTGGAACAATGAGGAGGAGGACAGGTTTCTAACACAGTTACAGCAGGTGAAAAGGTTTTTATCAGCGGAAGATTATCAAACTATTTGCTCGAGTATAATTGCAGAAAATTTTAAGACAGTCATCACTATCTTACTTAAAAATCGTTATGATAAAGCATATGGGAAAAGCTTGCTTAGACATCAAAATCAAATGCTTGCTTCATTCAATACCAGTACTGAAGCTACCTCTGCAAAAGCCTACTTAAGGCAATATTTAGCTAATTGAATATTAATATCCTTTCTTGGTGGCCTTTATTTCCAACATTTTTTCATAGTATTCTCCTGCTGGAGGAGTAAAAAAGACCTGGAAGGGTTCTACTAGCTCTATGAGTATGCGTATTAAGGAGATATTGCCTAGGTGTGCTTATTGAAAAGCCTAGCTGCTGGTGGGATCATTAAGTAGGAATGAAAAGTTTATTTAACCGAGGACTGATACATGGCGATTGAGGTCAAAGTACCAGGTGTGGGAGAGTCCGTTCAGGAAGGAATGATCGAGTCTTGGCATAAAGCATCTGGAGATTGGGTGCAGCAGGATGATGTTCTCCTCGAATTAGAAACAGATAAAGCCACTGTAGAAGTGGTTTCTGAAGGTGAAGGCAAGCTTGAGATTCTCGTTGAAGCGGGAGAAGTCGTTAAAGTCGGCGATCTTATTGCCAGAATTGATACAAATGTAAGTAAACCTGCCGGTGAGCAAACATCTGGGGCATCGGAAGGTGTCGTGGAACAGACAAGCTCTAGCAGTGCAAAAAGTGACAAAACAAATAACTTAGGGAACGGTCCTGCAGTCAGGCGCATCCTCAGTGAGAATGCGATTGAGCCTAACGATATTTCTGGGACTGGTAGGTCAGGGCGTCTGACTAAAGGCGATGTGTTGAGCGCTATGAAGCAGAGTTCTACTCAAGCTGAAAAGCCCGCCCCAAGCAAGACTACAGTGAAAAAGCAGCAGCAAGCTGCACCCGCTCCTTCCCCTCGAACCTTATCTGGGGAGCGTGAAAGTACACATAAACCGATGAGCATGCTACGCAGACGTATTGCTGAAAGGCTTATTTCAGCTCAAAGTAGTGCAGCCATTCTCACCACTTTTAACGAGGTGGATATGACAGAGGTGATGGACCTGCGTAAGCGCTATAAGGAAGCATTCCAAGAACGCTACCAAATTAAGCTTGGTTTCATGGGCTTTTTCTTGAAAGCTAGCGTCCAAGCATTAGAGGCTTTTCCAGCTGTCAATGCCTATATTGATGGAACTGATGTTATTTACCATAACTATTGTGATGTTGGCGTTGCTGTTTCTACTGAGAAAGGTTTGATGGTGCCTATTGTTCGGGATGTCGATAAGCTGTCGCTCGCAGATCTTGAATTGGAAATAGGTCGATATGCGCAGAAAGCACGCGTAAATAAAATAAGTCTTGATGATTTATCAGGTGGTACCTTTACCGTCTCAAATGGAGGGGTATTTGGCTCCCTGCTATCTACACCCATATTAAACCCTCCGCAAAGCGCAATTTTAGGCATGCATAAGACCCAGATGCGTCCAGTAGTAATGCCAGATGGCTCAATTAAAGCGCGTCCAATGATGTATTTAGCTCTCTCTTACGATCACCGAATCGTGGATGGAAAAGAAGCAGTTGGGTTCCTTGTGAAGATTAAAGAAGCTATTGAAGATCCAAGTCGTCTCTTGTTGGGGGTTTAATTGATGAATAGTGTTACAGACTCTTATGATGTGATTGTTATTGGGTCGGGCCCAGGTGGTTACGTATGTGCGATTCGTGCCTCTCAGCTTGGATTCAAAACAGCTTGTATTGAGTCTTCACCAACTTTGGGTGGAACTTGCTTGAATGTAGGTTGTATCCCTAGTAAGGCTCTGCTTGAGTCAAGTCATCATTTTCACAAAGCCGGCCATGAATTTTCAGAACATGGAATTAAGCTTGAGCACTTAAATATAGATGTTGCTCAGATGCTAAAGCGTAAAGATGGGGTTGTGAGTTCTATTACAGATGGGGTTGAAGGGCTTTTTAAAAAGAATAAAATTAGCTGGTTAAAAGGTTGGGGTTCGATTGCTGGGCCAGGATTAGTAACGGTTACCCCCGCAGAAGGGACAGCTCAGACATACGCAGGTAAGCATATTATCATCGCAACAGGCAGTATCCCCATTCAGATTCCTCCAGCTAAATTCGACCATGAATTTATTGTGGATTCTACTGATGCTCTGGCGTTTAAAGAAGTTCCTAAAGAACTGATTGTTGTTGGGGGCGGTGTTATTGGTCTCGAGCTGGGAAGTGTTTGGCTGAGGCTTGGCTCAAAGGTTACGGTCATTGAAGCCCAGAATAAGATATTAGGTGCGACCGATGTTGGGGTCTCCCGAGAGATGCTGAAGATTTTGAAGAAACAAGGGATGAATATTCAGCTTGGCACTATGCTTGAACGTAGTGAGCTTGTTGATGGAAAAGTAAAGATGATCTGCAAGCAAAATGAACAAAGTATTGAGTTTGTGGGCGATAAGGCTTTGATCGCTGTCGGCCGTAGGCCTCTCACTGATCAGGTAGGACTAGACAAAGTGGACATCAAAGCTGATAGCAGAGGTTTTATCGAAGTAGATCAGCAATATAAAACTTCAGCGGATGGTTTTTATGCAATTGGCGACACCATACATGGGCCAATGCTTGCACATAAAGCAGAGGAAGAAGGCATTGCTTTAGCTGAGATTCTGGCAGGAAAATCAGGTCATGTTAACTATGATGCAATTGCCAGCGTGGTTTATACTTGGCCGGAGTTGGCGTCGGTAGGTATGACTGAAGAAGAATGCAAACAAAAAGAAATTCCATATAAAGCTGGAAAATTCTATTTCAAAGCAAATGGCAGAGCAAAAGCCATGAACGAGACGCAAGGCTTTGTTAAGTGCTTAGCCCATAAGGAAAGCGACAAACTTCTAGGAATTCACATCATTGGGCCCACAGCTTCTGAGCTAGCAGCAGAGGCCGCTTTGGCATTCGAGTACGGAGCAAGTGCCGAGGATATTGCACGTTCCGTACATGCGCATCCAACCTTAGCGGAGGCTATGAAAGAGGCTGCTCTTGATGTGGATAAGCGAGCTATACATAGTTAAAGTTGGCGCGCATCTTTCGGTTCCAAAGAGGTTCCACTTTGAAAGAAATCTATGAATTTTTCTATTTCAACCATATAGAGCGTATGCCAAGGAGCTACACCCATGTCTAGTCGCTATACTTATGCCACAGGGACGAACGCTGCGTATATCGAATCGCTTTACAGTTCATACCAGGAAGACCCTGAAAGTGTAGATCTTAGTTGGAGAAAATTTTTCGAGGGTTATGAATTTGCACTTGCCAATGAGTCAGGTCAAGGCCCTTCTCGTGCAGAACAAGATCACGCAAAAATTGAGGCTTTTATAAATACTTATAGGAGATTGGGACATTTGGCTGCCAATCTAAATCCCTTGGTGCCCCCGCCTTCTGAAAAGCTTAGTGACTTAAAGCCGGAGTATCATGGTCTGAAAGATGTGAAGCAAGCGGCAAAGTTCCTTCCGGTAAATTTTGCCAAAGGCAAAGAAATGATTTTTGCTGAAATAGTAGCTTCTTTGGAGAAAACCTACTGTGGCAGCATTGGCGCAGACTTCAGGGAAGTTAACAATATAGAGGCTGTTGTTTGGTTGCAGGAACAGATGGAGCAATGCGAGAACAGCCCTGAGTTTGGAGAAAAAGTTCGCAAAAGAATTCTCGAAAAGCTTGCGCAAGCTGAGGGTTTTGAAAAATTTCTGCAAGCTAGGTATCTAGGACAAAAACGCTTTTCTTTGGAAGGTTTAGAGTCTCTGATTCCTCTCCTTGATTCCATATTTACAGAGGCTGCAGAGGTCAATGTTGAAGAAATCTGTATGGGAATGGCGCACCGCGGTAGGCTCAATGTTTTAGCAAATATAATGCAGAAACCTTACACCAATATGCTGAAAGAGTTTGAAGGTAGTGAGGTCAATCCTTTCGATATTGATGGGGATGTTAAGTATCACTTAGGTTTTGGAAGTAGCGTTGAGACCTTGGAAGGGAAGCAGGTCAATGTCTATCTTTCTCCTAATCCCAGTCATTTGGAAGCTGTCAATCCGGTGGTTATAGGCTTTACACGATGTAGGCAAGACCTTCTCCAAGATGCAAAGCGAGAGAAGATTATGTCGGTTCTCTTGCATGGTGATGCTTCTTTCATTGGTCAAGGCATCGTGACTGAGACTTTGAACTTATCTGGTCTTGATGATTACGAAGTTGGTGGAACTATACATATTATTACAAACAATCAAATTGGATTCACAACGAATCCATTCGATAGCCGTTCCTGCACATACAGTTCAGACATAAGTAAAGTCATTCGTGCCCCAGTATTTCACGTGAATGCTGACGACCCTGAAGCTGTAGTTTGGGTAGCAAAACTTGCTGTGAAGTACCGGAAAAAGTTTGGAACTGATGTTGTTATTGATTTAATTGGATACAGAAAACATGGTCACAACGAAACCGATGAACCAAGTTTTACTCAGCCACTAATGTACAAGACAATTGGGAAAAAGACCTCTGCTCTTGATCTTTATATTAAAGAATTGATTAACCGTAAGATCGTATCTGAATCGGAAGCAAAATCATACAAAGATCAGGTTAAGGCTAGACTTCAAAAGGCTTATGAAGATGTAAAAAACAAAGGTGGAAAATTGCCACCAATTAAAATACCTGAAGAGTTTAAGGAAGTATTTTCTTATCGAAAGGCTTCACGGTCAGAAGTATTTGAACCCATGGAGACTAAGGTAAGTTATAAGGAATTAAAGCAAATTGGTGAAAAAATTTGCTCTGCTCCAGATACATTCAAGACCCATCCCAAGCTAAATAGAGTTCTTAAAAATAGACTTGCGATGCTTGAAGAGAATGGTCAAGTTGATTGGGCATTTGGAGAGCTTTTAGCATTTGGAGCATTGGCAGCACAGGGATATGATGTAAGGCTTTCTGGACAAGATTGTAAAAGGGGAACTTTCACAAGCCGCCACGGAGTTTACTTCGATTTTGAAAACGGGAATAAATTTGAGCCACTCAACACAGTTGGCAAAGGAAAAGTTGACATAGTTAATTCGCCCTTATCTGAACAAGGGTGTTTAGGTTTTGAATTTGGTTTTTCTGTAGCAGATTCTAATACTCTAGTCCTATGGGAGGCTCAGTTTGGGGATTTTGCCAACGGAGCCCAGATTATCATAGACCAGTTTATTGCAGCATCTGAGGCTAAGTGGAACCAAACGAGTGGTATCGTGCTGTTATTGCCACATGGATTTGAAGGAATGGGGCCAGAGCATTCTAGTGCAAGACCTGAACGCTTTCTTCAGTGCAGTGGCAATTTAAATATGCAAGTTTGTAATGTAACAACACCAGCACAATTATTTCATTTGCTGCGTCGGCAGGTGATCAGAAAGTTTCGTAAACCTCTCGTAATTATGACTCCAAAAAGCTTGTTGAGGCATCCCAAAGTAAAGTCAAATATATCAGAATTTAGCGAATCTTATTTTAGTGAAGTGATTGATGATAAATTGATTGACCGTCCTGAACAAGTCGAAAAAATTATTTGCTGTACGGGTAAGATATACTACGAGTTACTCGATATGAGATCTCAGTACGATTTAGGGTCTGTGCCCATAGTCAGAATAGAGCAGCTATATCCATTCCCTTTTGATCAATTAACAGCAGCTTTCTCTGGTTTTAAAAATTTAAAGAAGATTTTGTGGGTGCAAGAAGAGCCGCAAAATATGGGAGCATGGCATTTTATTAGACCTCGCTTAAAGAGCGTTCATAGTAAAGCTGAGGTACAATATGTAGGACGTAAACACTCTGGTACTACCGCCGAAGGTTCTGGGAAAGCTCACCAAGTGGAGCAGGAGCGCATTCTTGATGAGGCTTTTGGTATGGTTTGTGCTTGGGATCCAGTTCATGGTATTGCTGAACGTAAAAAGCTAGAGAGTCTATAGAGGTCTCTTGGCAACTATAGACCATGTCTGCAAAAAAAAAACCATCATGACAAGTTTGTTGATTCAAATATTTTATCTGCATTGCTAGTTCGAAACCCTTGATAAACCTCCCCATTCTCATCCGGATAACGCTGAATAAATTCGTAAAAACATGTCGATATTTCTTCTTCTTTGCCGCATGCAAAGACAAACTTTTGCCTATGTGCCATCGTCGAACTTTGTTCAAGTAAAACATCTTTGCTTCCTTTTATTTCTCCCCCAACACTATTTAATGGAAACCCGAGTTCCTTAACTTCATTATTGACCGAAACCAGATCAAACTGATCTAAATGGTTTGAGCTAAGTGTGAAGTGGTTGGCACAAAATCCATTAACAGCTAACCAGCATGCATACTCACTTTCTTTACCCAGGGTCTGAAACTGCTCGTAGCTTGGGGGGTCCCATAAACAGCCCTGCAAAAAGATATCGATAGACTTTAAAGATCCAGGTTTTACTTGTTTGCAGAAATTTTCTACCACAGCTTGGAATCCTTCAGAAAATTCACTAGTTAGCAATTCACTCAAAAATAGCTTGGGAATTTGGGGGTCACTGTGCTGATAGCTACGGGCAATCAGTTTCTTCTCCTCAAATTTGTAGTTTCCAGAAACATGATAACCCTCTTGTAGAAAGAAGGGCTCTAAGGCAGATAATCCTATTTTGTCACTTGCAAAAGTTCGAAAGGCCACATGATCATTAATGACTTTTTCACCTTTGGATAAAAAGTGAGTTTTAATTTTTTCTGCTTGCGGGGTTTTGTGGGTGTAATTTTGCCACAAAGTTTCAAAAAATTTATCTAACTTGGACATTACATTTCCTTTGCTCATCTCAATTAACGAACCATGAAGCTACTTTTTTGGGCGCGAATATTGGGATTTCCAGTGCCCTACTTTAATTTATGCTTCTGTATAAGATTATCAAACCCTTTTGAAGGATAAGTAACTAGTTTTTCCGGAGAAGAAAGCTATTAACTATCATCATACCAATAAATGATGCAGCAATAATAGGGAGTAAATGCCTCTGCAATATATGAAACGGAGCATACATACATGCGATATGCATTATAATCGCCCCGGGTGTAAAAGCAGCAATGGATAAATAGATTCCCACCCAGTATTGGTGCCAAGGGCAAGACTTTTTTACCGCGACCCACATGCATATGAATGGAATTATTCCGAATAACAGAGTTTGTTCGCTACAGTAATCTCTTTTGCCTTCCATAGACGGAGGAAGTGCAGGATATATCGTGCTAATGAGAGCGAGGGTTAATAGCATTATGAAAGGAAGAACTCCGATCACGATCCTTTTAAAATTTGTCGAATGTTCTGATGGTATTACTAAGTAAAATAGACTGAAGCATGCTAGTGGATTTACTAATATGCCTACCAAAAACTCAGCTAAAAACTGTGGATGAGAAAGGAGCTGATCGACAAAATTTGCTCTAAAGGGTCCACTTAGCATCGTGAACAGAGCTACTAGTAGATTGGATATGCAAGACCAAAATATTGCTCTTTGCACATAAGAAGGCAGTACTTTAACGGGCTGAAGATCTGTTACAAGCTTGTCAATTAGTTGCTCATTCTTCATGAATGATCCTTGTCAGTATATCTTTGAGGTCTTTGATGCCTCGAGAACACCTTACTTTCAAGGCTGACTCTGAAAGATTTAATTTTTCGGCAGCTTCTTTCACACTAAAGCCATTAATTTTCGTAAGAATGATAGGCTCGCGGTATGACGGTGATAGTTTTTTCAGTGCCTTTTGGATCATGTCGTTATTTTCAAATGCTTTGTATTCATTCTTATTATCTTTAAAATCATCAGAAAGTTCCACATGGGTATGACCTTTTCTCAGGTGATCAATAATCTTGTAACGAGCTATGGTATAAACCCATGATTTGAAGGGTCTACTGGGATCGTAAGTAGCCAGTGAATTATGCAGTGAAATTAAGAATTCCTGCAGAATATCGTCAACACTACACAAGTTTCCAACTTTTTGGGAAATGAACTTTTTCATAGCAAGAGACAGCTCTTTAAGCAGATTTCTGTAAGCTTCTTGATTACCTAGTTGTGCTTGAATCATTAAACTCTTCCACTGTTCTTCATCACTCATAAAGTCTACCCTAAATTAAATCTAAGTATATTTTAGAACATTTAGGGTACTACTCATAATGATATACGGTGTGAAGAGCTGGGAGGTTACATGCAATTTCAAAGTTTTTAAATAATCTTAAATGAATCATTATAACATCTTGGTATAATGATATATTAATCATGACTTGCTTTTAATTATAGACCTTTCTACCTGGATCAACGATACCTCCCTCAATCGGAGGCTCCGGGAGCTCCCTCGACGACTCTTGAGATGAAAAAGGAAATCACCACCTCAGGCAAGCTAGGATGAAAACAGAATTTGTAACCTTGATCCATAAGCAAAGAAGTTATTTCTCTTGAGCCGAGACAAGCTTACCGTTTTTTAAGGTGAGGACAGCATCAGCAATTTTTGTTGCAGACAACCGGTGAGCAATCATAATGACCGTTGATCCTAAGCCTTTCAATTTTTCCAAGCCCTTATAAACCACCTGCTCGACCTCCGGATCGAGTGCTGAAGTTCCCTCGTCAAACAAGATGAGTGAATAATGATGGTAGAACAAGCGAGATAATATGACTCTTTGAACTTGACCTCCTGATAGTCCCAGTCCTTCTTTTCCAACTCGGGTGTTGATACCTTCCGGTAAATCTTCAACAAATTGTCTAATACCCACTTGCTCGAGAGCACTAAGGATACTCCTCGAGTCACCTGTTGCATCGGGATAAGTGATGTTTTCAGCTAAGGTGCCACTCATGAGCATTAGGTCCTGGGGCATATAGCCAATTTGGATGGGAATATCAGCAGTGTTGTCATGAGGAAAAATAAGCCTTCCCTTATCAGGGTTTAACAGTTTGAGAATAATTTGAAATAAGGTACTTTTGCCCGCACCGGAAGGTCCAACAATGCAATAAATCTGACCTTTTTCAAACTGATAAGAGAACTCTGAGAGAGCAGGTTTGTGAGCATTCGGATACTGCATTGATAGCTGCTCGCATACTAGCCGGAATTTAGATTCTTCCTCATAGTTTGACTGGAATGCTTTCATGGTATCAGGCGTCTGGTGTTCAGCTAAAAATGACTGCATTTCAAGGAGACGTTTTATTGCAGCAGCTCCTTCTCGATTACTATTAAAATAGCGTCCGAGCATGGCTCCAGATTGAGCAACTAATGCTAGGGATGCAAAGAAAGAAATTGCGATGGAGCCACTTAATGTACCAAGATTGATAGCATCAAGAGCAAAATAAAGCACTAAAACTAACGCACCAATTCCTACCATTTCGATACTTGGCGAGGTTCTGGATTTAATTCTGGCCGCTTTAACAAAACGTTCGTATAAACGAGTTGTTAGATGCCTAAGTTTATTTATTTCAATTTCTTCAGTCTGATAGTGTTTGATAGTCTCGATTCCAAGAAGCCGTTGTTGAAGCCATTCGGTAAGCAAGGAATAGTCAGACAACGCCTTGCTTGCACGTTTTCTGAGTTTTTTACCCATACGATTAACTATTCCCACAACTGGGAGAACAAATAGAAAAAACAGAGCAAATAAGCGAGGTGAAAGTGCCAGTAATACTCCCGTGAGAAATATTAGTTGGAGCGATTCTCTAGGAAATCCACCATAAAAATGAACGAAATATTCTCTAATTAACTTAATATCAGTTGTAATTGAGGACGATAGGTCAGCCTCGACTTTCTGACCCAACTCATCTCGTCTAATTGCTGGATTGATCCCTAAATACGCCTCCATGGTATCACGACGCATATCCTTAGATATCAGTTCTCCGGTCCGCTCCCACAGGTAGCTTTGGTAAACTGAAGCAATGGTTTTCAGTCCTGCCACAAGTATTAGTAAGATTGGAAGGTAACTTATCAGCTCGATTGAATTGATAGATTCTTTCCCACTAATGCTAGCCAGCAGATGTCCTATATTGTCACCCAGGAGCTTTTTAAAGCTTAGATCTCCAGCAGATTGATTGGGCATGAGGACTTGCATGCTAGGCCCAATCAGGCTGACAAGAAAAGATGATAGTAAGCCCAAGAAGAGCGAACATAAGGAAGCGATGACCACGCTCCCTATGTAAGGTTTAATGTAATGGCGCAATAATGATGATTGGGATTTATCCACGCGAGGCTTGATGCTGTTCAACGAAAATCCTTAACTGCGGCTGGCAGGGTAAGGGAAAACCCTTTGCAGGAAAAAAATAGGCTAGTTTTGCTTAAAGGAACTAGACAATTTCACTTTTGTTCTTAACGATCTTGCCAATTAGCCCATATTCGACAGATTCTTCGGCTGACATCCAGAAGTCTCTGGTAGTGTCCTCATGAATCTTATCAAAGGACTGGTCGCATGCTTCAGCTAAGAGTTGGTTTAGCCGCTCACGAGTTTTAAGGATTTGGGTCGCAGTTATTTCAATATCAGAAGCCTGCCCGTAAACCTGACCTGAGATAAGAGGCTGGTGAATAAGGAATCTGGAATTAGGTAGTGAGCACCGACGCTCCTTAGGCACTGCAATATTGATGATAGTAGCTATGCTTGCACACAGACCTGCGCTCACAATCGTTACAGGAGACTTGATAAATCTGATGGTGTCATAAATGGCAAATCCACTATTTACTTCACCGCCTGGGCTGTTGATGTAAAAATAAATTGGGTCACTGCTCGTGCTGTCCAAGGTTAATAGGTCTGTTACAATTTTTCTGGCTGTGCTGGAAGTCACAGGTTCAGACATAAATAGGGTACGTGATTCCAGCAGTTTGTTGTCACGAAATAGGTTGTTTAGCTCGCCCATATCAGCTCCGTTGGTAATCTCGGTTATCAGGTTTTTTTTCTCCATCATTTCATCCCTTTATACTGAAAAGCTGACCACTGCTGCTCTGCTTCTACTTAATGTCATGCTAGCATGTTTGTTGCGCTGCATTGGAGTTCGTTTGCAACATACAAAGAATAAGCTCCTTTACTGTTAAAGCAAGCTTTGGGGATCTACGTCAACATGCAGGCGAATATCACTTGGAGGGCGTGGAATAGTGGCCATTAAATTGGCGTTAAATTGATGCATGGTTTTAAGCTCAGTTGAGCTTATAAGCATTACTCTCCGATAACGATCCATGATTTTTTCGATTGCTGGAGGGTTAGGCCCTGAGATTCTCAATACTTTAAAAATATTGGGACATTTATGGGAGAAAGCCTCAAGCTGTCTTTCGATCTTATCACAGTAAACTTCAAGACCTTTTGAACTTTTTGCCGATAATTCCCAGAGGATTTGCCGTGAGAAAGGTGGATAATTATGTGCCTTGCGAAAATTTAGCTCGCCTTCTGCAAAGCTAGCGTAGTCATGTTTAAGGCCTGTCATAACAATAGGGTGGTCAACCTCTAAGCTCTGGATCATAACTTTCCCAGCTTGGTCACCTCTTCCAGATCTTCCCGCCGCCTGCACCATTAGCTGGAAGGTTTTTTCTCCAGATCTAAAATCTGGCAGGTTAAGCATTTGATCACAATCTAACAGCACTGTCAGAGTAACTTTGGGGAAGTCATGTCCCTTTGCCAAGATCTGAGTGCCCACTAAGATATCAATATCACCTCGGCGAAAATCCTCGAGTTTCGCATACATGGATAGGCGGTTTGCTGCAGTATCAGAGTCTAGGCGGGCAATTCTGGCTTCAGGGACTTGCATCTTAAGATGCTCTTCTGCTTTTTGGCTTCCATAGCCGATGGCAAAGAATTTTGAATCAGGCTGTTCTTCTTGGATTTGTTCAAAAGTGGTACTGAACTCGCAGTAGTGACATTTAAGTCGCAAGCTTTTTTTGTGTAAAGTGAGGCTTATGCTGCAAGCAGGGCATCGAACCACTTCTTTGTTGATCACATCGAACAGGTAAAAAGCATATCCCCTCCGGTTTACCAAGACGATTGCTTGGTTGCCTCTATTAAGGTTGGCCTTTAAAGCCTCGACAATTTTGCTTGAAATTGGAGTTGCTCCAGGATGAGCGCTGCCGCTTGCTAATTCGCGTGAGTTTAGTAACTGGCCCACTTGTTTTGTGTTTGAGGGAATGAGAATGATTTCAGGCAGCTTAGCACCCGTAACTCTTTGCGATAATCGCACCAGTTGGTATCGTTGTTTGTCTGCGTTATGAAAGCTTTCTAGTGAAGGAGTGGCTGAACCCAATATACAGCAGGCATTTTCCATCTTTGCTCGCAAGACTGCAATATCACGAGCATGGTAGTGGAGACCGGTATTTTGCTTATAGCTTGAATCGTGCTCCTCATCAACGATGAGGAGTTTTAGATTGGAAAAGGGAGCAAATATCCCAGAGCGTGGGGCAATGAGAATTGAGACTTTTCCTGAACGAACCTGTTCCCAAACTCTCCAACGCTGTTCATCGCTAAGTGCTGAGTGGACCACAGCTACATCTTGGCCAAATCTATCCGAAAAGACTCGAGTTATTTGAGGGGTCAAAGATATCTCTGGAACTAAGACAAGAGTCTGGGCGCCAGAGGTATGTGCTTGCAAGTAGGCAATGGACTGTAGGTATACCTCAGTTTTCCCTGAGCCTGTGACCCCCCACAGCAGGATAGGCTTTGGGAGCTCCTCTAACTCTATACTTTTAGTGATGGTACCTACTGCTGCTTCTTGTTCAGCTGTTAAGGTGCGGTTACATGCTTGAGCACTAGTTGATGTGGTTTCAAGGGGAGTGATCTCAATCTGCTGTCTATGGGTAACGGTTTTAGTGAGTTCCTTGGTACAGATCTTTTTTTTGATCAGACTTTCGAGTTTGGGAAAATCAGGCATTGGCTCATGAGCCTCAAAATGCTTTTGCCATCTTTTCTTCAGGGTATTTAGAGTAAGGCCTTTTCCTCGTGGGAAGAGGTGGTTTAACAGAGGGGATAGTGGATTTTCTTCGTCTTGCAGGCATGCAAGTCCTAGCTCAGATAAGTTCCAAGTTTCTTTCTTTTTTCTCTGTATCGAAGCAGGGAGCATGGTCTTAAACACTTCTCCAATTGGATGAAAATAGTAGCGACTCATCCACAAGCCTAGTTCAAGGAGTGGCTTCTTGAAAATCGGTTGTTCGTCGAGAACAGAATGAAGGGGTTTTAGGGTGATGTTTGAATTAAGCTGTGCCTTCGCGTGCTCGTAGTCAAGAACCTCTAAGACTATACCAATGACGTACCTGGGGCCAAAAGGAACTTTAGCCCGAGCTCCTATCTTAGGGATTTGGTCTCTGGTAAGATACGAAAATGCTTGAGGAAGCGGGCAAGGCACTGCAATTTTAACTATTTTTCGATCAATAGAAGTCACGAATTATCCATAGGCAGATACGTTTTTGACTGAGCCTTCTATGTTTATTATGGAAATTACAACTTGGCAATGGATGATGGTGTAGGCATAGCTTATGGGCTTGCCAAGCATAAAAAAATGGGTTAAAAGTCTCGGTTCGGATAGGAGCGTATATGCGGGCTGGGGGCATCCCTCTGTATCGCGCTTTGTACCCTTACTACATTACAGGTAGTTAATCCCAAGAGGGGCGTCCAAGAAATGGGCGTTAAAAGTCATTATGGAGGCAATGTGAAGTCTGCAGCTAAAAAGAAAAGACGTCGCTTTTTGATGCGTCGTAAACGTACCCTGGATCCAAGTCTAATTATAGACTATAAAAATCCTGAAGTTCTAAAGCGTTTCATTACTGATCGAGGCAAGATTATTCCTCGTAGAATTTCTGGTGCTACTGCATTACAGCAAAGGAAAATTACCCTTGCAATCAAACGCGCAAGGTTCTTATCTTTAATTCCTTCATCATCAGCTCATGAAGTTGAAAGAGGATTTGCTGGAGAAATGCAAACAGTAGCTCAGGCATTTGCAGCTGCTTCTTTGCGTGGCCGGGCAACTTCTAAAGATGGTGGTAAGCCTGAAGGACGTGGACCTGAAGGACGTGGACCAGCCTCAAGTGAGGACAAGCCAGCTCGTTCAGAAAACAAAAGCAAGCCAATGGCTGAGAAGTAGGAGGAAAGCAAATGTCGAGAGTATGTGAACTTTCTGGAAAAAAAGCTCAGGTTGGACATAGAGTTTCTCACTCTAACATCAAGACTAAGCACAGGTTTTTGCCAAATATTCAGAAACGACGTGTATGGTCAGCTGATTTAAATAAATTTGTCACACTGAAGCTTAGCACCGCGGCTATCAGGACAGTTGATAAGATCGGTCTTGATGCTTATGCAAAAAAAGTTGGATTGAAACTAAAGTAATAGACATGAGGTTTTAGATATGGGACGTGGAGACAATCGGCTTACTCGCAAAATGAGACGCCGAAAAGCGCAACAAAAGAAGCAGGCAGCGGTAAAGAAAAAAATCGCTGACTCTCAGGAAAAGAAGTAATTTAAACATCAATCGTTGTGGTGTAATGGCTTTGGCTAAAGTTTTAGTTAGCTGGTGCTCCACACCTATTTTAGTATAGAGGTCGTGCGTGGCTAATCATAAGTCGGCAAAGAAAAGAGCTCGTCAAAGCGAGCGTAAAAAAATTCAGAATAAAAGTTACCTTTCCATGGTAAAGTCTGCTGTCAAAAGTTACCAAACAGCTATTGACGAGCTTAAGCAGGGTAAAGGCGATAAAGACAAGGCTCTTGGACTTTTCAAGACTGCTCAGTCAGCTTTACAAAAAGCTGCTACTAAAGGAATCTTGCACAAGAATAATGCTTCTCGTCGCGTAGGTCGTTTATATGGCCAATTTGCTGGTCTTAGCAAATAGTCGTTCGCCATCTCCAGAAGTCTGATGTTTCGAGCTTGGTCAAGGGATCTCACTTTGAGCCCTTTCCATTTCAGTCGAGGTGGTGAGGTGAGCAACTGAATGTCAAGTTCTTTGTCATCCCGAGCATAGTTGAGGGATCTCCTTCAAATAAGAGATTATCCCTCAGCATTTTTGACATCTTTCCACAATTGCAGGAACTGTTCGCGGCTAGCTTGGAACAGTTGAATTCCTTTTTTTTTTGCCAGTGACTCAAGGCCGGCAAATCTCCTTAGAAATTTATTATTACCTTCTTGGGCGATGATTTCAGGATCTTCTTTTAGGTGACGGCATAACTGCGCCAAGGAAAAATATACATCGCCAATTTCTTCTAGAACGTGGCTTCGGTCGTTTTTATCACTTTCATTCCAAGCTTGCTCGAGTTCCAAAAATTCTGATTTTAATACATCGAATACTTCCTGAGAATTGCTCCAATCAAATCTGATATCTGAGGCAATGTATCCAATCTTATTAGCCTGGCTAGTCGCAGGATGGACCTTTTCCACCTTTTTTTGCGCAAATACACTATCTTCGCTAGATGATTTATTCCCTTTTTCCTGGTCTTTAATCTTGTGCCATTGACGATGTAGAGAGTCTAGGTCGACCTTGCCACTATGCTCAGCTTTTTGAAAAACATGGGGGTGGCGTCGCCTCATCTTATTATCGATACTCTTAATCACATCTGTGATGTTGAAGTGGCCATTATCGGCAGCAATCTGTGCATTAAGCACCACCTGCAGGAGGACGTCACCTAGTTCATCGCAAATAGAGTCGTGGTGGTCCCCGCCCATAGCATTACTAGCTTCATATGCCTCCTCAATCATGTACCTACGTAGAGTTTTATGAGTTTGCTTGATATCCCAAGGACAGCCGTCCTCTGGATGCCTAAGCATGGCTATGGTTTCACAGAATTTAGTAAATTCCCTGAGTGTCTCTTGGTTTTGTATTTCGCTTGTCATAATCTTTCCTGATTAAGTGATAAGTAAACTAGGAGCATATTGGTCGACTCGGGCCAAACCAAGCAGGTCGAGGCAGGTATTGGCAAGATTGGCAATCGTACCCTCGCCTGGTTTCATCAGAGAAGTTCCGGTTTCATAGCCTTTGGGAGCGTAAATATAAAAGGGGACTTCGGCTAGAGTGTGAGAAGTTTTTGGCTTTGGTCGTGGATTTTGGAGTATATTTTTCCAAAGCGGGAAGTCTGACTCCTTACCTTCAAACATCTCATCACAGTTTCCATGGTCTGCAGTTACTACCAAGGTAGTGTCTGTCTGCTTGCAAGCTTTGATAAGTCGGCCAAGCATTTGATCAACAGTAGCCATAGCGATGACTGTAGCTTCTAGGTTTCCTGTATGACCAACCATATCTCCGTTAGCCAGATTAATGCGTCCGAAGGTAAAAGAACCTTTTTTTAGCCTCGTAATTGTTGCCTCAGTTATTTCCGCAGCTTTCATCCAAGGTCTTAAATCAAAAGAAATATTGTCAGATGCAATTTCTAAATAGTCTTCCCATTCCTTGGCAAAATAACCTGATCGGTTACCATTCCAAAAGTAAGTGACGTGTCCAAATTTTTGGGTCTCACTGCATGCAAACTGACTTACTTTTTCAGAAACTAAATATTCACTCAGGGTATCTGAAATTTCTGGAGGCTGTACTAAATAGTTCTTTGGAATATGCAAATCCCCATCATACTCCATCATACCAGCATAGAAGATCTCCAATTTGTTTCCTCTATCAAATCTGGAGAAATTCTCAGATTCAAAAGCTTGGGAAATTTCTATTGCACGATCACCACGAAAGTTGAAGAAGAGCACACTGTCTCCATCTTTCATGGTGCCAATCGCCTGATGCTCACCAATACAGAATCCGGGAATGTACTGATCTGTGATGCTGGGATCTTTACGGTAGTGATTGATTGCTGCACTTAAATTGAGGAATAGTGGACCTTTACCTTGAACATGCACTGCCCAGCCACGTTCAACCATTTGCCAATCTGCATTATAGCGATCCATGGTCATATGCATTCTACCGCCTCCTGAGGCAACATAGGCATCACATCCTTGCTCCCTTAAGCTAGCGAGGGTGTTTTCTAATCGCTCGGCATAAACTTCTGCGGATTTTTCGCTGACATCTCTACCATCTAGGAGAACATGCACTCGGATGCTTTTACAGCCTTCTGCGGCGGATTTTCTTAGCATTGCATATAGATGATCCTCATGAGAGTGGACATTACCATCAGAAAGTAAGCCTAAAAAGTGGAGGGTTCCACCACTAGCGCTTCTTTTCATAGCAGTCTGCCAGGAAGGGCTTTTGAATAAAGAGCCATTCATTATTGCATTTTGAACGAGGGTTGCTCCTTGTGCGAAGCTTCTACCTGCTCCAAAAGTGTTGTGACCAACTTCACTATTACCAATATCTTTGTCGCTTGGGAGACCAACATAAGTACCATGAGCTTTGAGAGTTGTAGAGAGAGGCAGTTTGCTGAGATAGTCTAAATAGGGAGTATGTGCAAGAGCTACAGCATTGCCAAAGGTATTATTCCGCATTCCGACGCCATCCATAATGACTACAAGTACCCGCTGTTTAGCCTGCATATTTGGGCTCCTAAGCTTGTCAAAGTTATTACAGCTTTTAGCTGTAGGCTCAAGTTACAGCATATACATGATGAGTGTCATTGATTCAATCAGCTTGTTTCTAAGCATTGTTCATAGTTTCCTAAAACTAACTATCAAATGGGGTGTATAATTGAAGGCACACAATTAAATAACGGGGTGGATGTTGAGATTAGTTAGAATATTAGCTGGTTTAGCTCTCCTGAATATACTTGCATGTAAATCAAAAAATCCAGAATCGTCACAGCTAAAAGCTGTTGTACAAAACAGTGAGCGATTATACTTTTCAGCAAAAGAAAATCGATTTTTTTATGACATGATTTTTGATTTGGGAAATAGAAATGGACTCGAAATATCGAAAAATAACTCACAAGAAATTCGTGGAATGATACATTGCAATCAAGATAGTACATATAAAAACTGCTTTTTCTTACCAAAAAAAATACCAAAATATAGTGATGGAATGAGCTTAGAAAGCATCAAGATCGGCATTGAAAAAAAACTTTTTACTAGGAGAAACCAAGTTAGAAGATGTACTTAGTAAAAAGATTTGGGATTATGTTATCGAATCTCGAGCAAATATTAGGTTTGAATCGGATGTGGTAGCTGAGATAGAGTGTAGCTTTGAAACCGGGAATGCAGGTTCTTTAAATTCTGAAAATATTAATTGTCCCCTTTTCTTTCCTAGCTTGTCTAATCAGCTAATCTTTGGAAGGACTGAAGCTATTGCCATCGCAAATTTACTCCAGGGTAATGAACCATATCAATATTCTAATGGAAGTGTAAATGGTCAGATCAACTGCCAATGGAAAGCTAGCGAAGCGCAATGTGTTGTCAGTAGGATTAGTGATCGAGAAAGTGGACAAAGCTTCAATCTACTTGAAAAATATGAGTCTTTCTTTGTTTATTCGCGACTACTCTATTTACAGCGTTATCATTTACCAAAAAATCAAAGTTTTGACCCAAAAACTATACTTTTTTCTCCAATAAATTGCAAGGTTGACATTTCAAGTCTAAGGGAAAATGGAAGTTATACCGCTAACTGCAAGGTTACTTTTATGGAGTAAATTGGAGGTACATGATGGTATTTAGATATACAAGCATAATTATTGCAGCGTTTTTAGTCTATTTATTTGCGAATATTCGAGATATTAACGCTGATGGTCATAAACATCAACATGACCATCATGATCATCACAATAAGACGATTGAACTTGGTAAAAAATCAAAGTTAATCGGGCTTAGAGTTAACAAAATTAAAGATACAATGGATGGATGGAATATCCAGATTCTAGCAAGTAATTTTGGTTTTTCTCCTCTTAATGCAGGTAAAAAGCACATTTCTGGACAAGGGCATGCTCATCTCTATATTAATGGAGAAAAACAAGCTAGATTATATGGGTCATGGTTTCATTTAAGTAGTGTCTGGTCGGAAACTAAATTCTTGCCTTTGCAACTCAGTTTTTTTTATCGCGGTTGAAATTAATTTTAAAAAATCTTCTTATTTTCCAGTGATAAGTGAAAAATACCATATTTTCGGCAATTAAATATCTTC
>JBGCDR010000139.1:0-26422 GCA_045105515.1 Oligoflexales bacterium | reverse complement strand
CGAAGATATTTAATTGCCGAAAATATGGTATTTTTCACTTATCACTGGAAAATAAGAAGAGTTTTTAAAATTAATTTCAACCGCGATAAAAAAAACTGAGTTGCAAAGGCAAGAATTTAGTTTCCGACCAGACACTACCTACCAGGAATCCCCCATAGGCAGCCATTTTCCTGATTAGCATCCTCCAAAGCCAACCACATACCTAGGAGTTTTCCAGACTTTGTATGAATATAGGTGCTATCCTGATGACACACCACCTCTCCCCCAATCTTAGGTTGCTTAAAAATATACATAGATTGAATGCAATGAGGCCTGGTTATGCCAGATAATAGTTCACATAGACCCACAATTTTCTTTTGTGAAGAAAAATCCATAAAAACTGCGTCCAGCTCATGCAAAGCATGTCCAACTTTATTAATGGATTGGCTCAGTGGATATTGTAACTTTCCTTCTGAAGAAAATGATTCTTTTTCGTAAAATATGCTAATCTTATTTGCTGAATCAAGAAAATATCGATCACTTTCATGATCCTTCGTTGTTGTGGAAAAAAAGCTACAATTGTCCTGCTTTTTTTGGGAAAAATTATCAAGAATTGTATTCATCTGATTTTTTAACTGCTCGCACTCTTTGTCTGTAGCCCAATTTTCAAGAATTAAATATCCACATCGAGAAAATGAATCAATTTGCTTACCAGTCAGCATTAAATATCCTTAAGATTAGACTTCATTCCTGACAATTTACTATGTAACGACCACTAGTCTTCCGTTCAATAAAAGGGACAAAGGCCTGTTCAATTTGACTCAAAGGGACCTCACCTTTCACAATTTCATCAAGGTGTCTTGGTTTATACTCCCCTGCCAATTTTTTCCAGAGTTCTCTTCTTAGTGGATAAGGACAATTAGCAGAGCTGATTCCAAGGAGGCTAACACCTCTCAAGATAAATGGCATTACTGTGGTATGTAATTCATGATTTAAAGCCAAGCCCACAGAAGCAACGCTCCCCCAAAGATCTATGCATGAAAGAGTTGCCTCTAAAGCTTTGCCTCCTAAATTATCTATTGCTCCTGAATATCTAACTGATTCCAGTGGTTTCTTTAGCTCCATAAGCTGGTCTGGACTAATAACTTTTTTTGCTCCAATGGATTCTAAGTAGCTGACTGCAGAAGATTTTCCTGATACGGCAACCACTTCATAGGATCTTGCAGACAGTATATCAATAGCAACCGATCCTACTCCACCGCTTGCGCCAGTTACCAAAACAGGTCCGTTACCAGGCTTTAAGCCATTCAGTTCTAAACGATGGACACAGATAGCTGCAGTAAAACCTGCTGTACCAAGAATCATCGCCTCTTTCATAGAAAGACCGTCAGGAAGTTTAACTACCCAGTCCCCAGGGACGCTTACATACTCTCCATAGCCCCCGTCATGCAGTTCACCCAAACCGCACCCTGTCACTACAACCGTTGATCCAGGAGGACATGCAGCATATTTTGATTCGACGACCTGTCCCACGGCATCAATTCCTGGCACAATGGGAAACTTGCGAAAAATTTTTCCTTTTCCAGTCACGCCTAATGCATCTTTGTAATTAATGCTAGAGTGTTGAACCTTAATTCTAACCTGCTCTGCGCTAATTGGCTCAAATGCTTGTTGTTCGAACCCAGAACTCATTCCTTTATCATGTTTATGAACACGAAAAACTTTATAGTCCTCAGTCATGAAAATCCTCCCTAAATCAAAGCTTAGAGTTTCTTACACGACAGAATTCATAACACAACAGATCTTCTTGCTAAAGTCTTAGCAAGAAGATCTATAAATGTAATATTGGATATTTATGTATGGTTTAAGTTAAGAAAAAATCAATAGATTTGCCTCATATGTTAGGCAGATCTAGGGGGTTGAAGCGCTACCAGCGATTTCCTCCTCCGCCGCCTCCACCATAATTTCCTCCGCCACCTCCACCATAATTTCTATTGCCGCCTCCACCAAAATTGCGCCCTCCACCGCCTCCGCGGCTTCCCCTGTCATTGCGTTCTTTAGCGATAGAGACTTTAATGTTGCGCCCTTCGAACTCAACTCCATCGAATTTGTTCACAGCCTCTCCAGCTTCTTCCTCGGTTGCATACTCAACAAATCCAAATCCTCTGGATCTTCCTGTTTCTCGGTCGTACACAATCTTTACTGAGGTTACCTGCCCTATTTCTCCAAATTTATTCTCAAGAGCTTCCTCATTAGTTTTCCAGTTAATTCCACCTACAAAAATTTTATTACTCATAAAAACACCTTAACAAATTTACTTAAATGGTCCCTTACCTTGGATTGTAATTGGTTATCAAATACAGGCTCAAAGTAGCTTGGTTTATCATCTCTATTATAATCTAAATCGCTTGGAATACCATATGCCGAGGGAGCTTAGTTACAAACCTAATAAGCTGGCTCAAGGGAATGATAATTATATCTTTTTAAAAATCATATTCAAATGTGGATTTTTAATGAAAAATGTAATACAAAGTTCCATCACATTTTTTATAGAAAGAGCTTTAGGTTTTTTTACATGAAAATTCGCTTACTTAAAATAGGAAGAATTAAAAAGGAATTTCAACCCCTATTAGCTGTTTATCATAATAGGCTTAAATCATTTAGCAAAACAGAGTTTCTTGAGACTAAAAATAACGAGCAAGCTTTCAAACTGATTCAAGATTTAAAGCAAAAGACTGGGCAAATTATCATCTGCCTCGATGAAAAAGGAAAGCAATGGAGTTCAAAAGAACTTTCTTCATTTGTAGTTAAACACACAGACTTACCGCAGACTAAAAGTCTTATGTTTGTGGTTGGAAGCCCTTATGGACTGCCCTCCGAAATTTCAAGTTCTGCAGACTATAAATGGAGTTTATCTAACGCAACATTTCCATCAGACTTAGCTTGGCTACTTGTCCATGAACAAATTTATAGGGCATTCAATATAATTAATGGAACTCCCTATCATCATGAATGAGCATCATGTGATCTTCTAAGGCTTTCAAAGCTATAGATTCCAGTATTGTGGCCATCATTAAACTCTACATTAAGAGCATAACGACCAACTGATTTTACGGTAACAGGCCTTACTGAACTAGCTACTTCTGAAGCAAGCAACTTTCGCTTTCCTGTCATTTCATCAACACAAACGGCACAGGGACACGAACGCCTCAAATCTACCACATTAAAACTAGATTCAAGACCATCACTCCAAATAATACCAAGAGTGCTCTCATCTTTTTGCCATATTTCCTGAATAGAATAAAAATTTTTCATTGCTTTACTTCCAAGAAAGAGAAAATGACCCCAAAGAGTTTGTTTGCTTAGAGTTCAGAATTGCAAGCTCTCTCACAAAGCGTTCTGTCACTTGACTATAGGACTCTCGCAGCTTAGGATCCATTCCTTCAAAACCTAGGCCTTTGTCACTTGCTTTAACCAGATTAGCCTCTATGGGAATCTCACCTAGAAGTGGGAGTCCCAAATTTTGGGATAGCTTTTTACCCCCACCCATTTGAAAAATATAGTGTTTCTTTGTGCATTCATCGCATAAGAAATAGCTCATATTTTCTATGATGCCAACGATTGGCACCTTCATTGTATTAAACATTGAAATGGATTTTTTAACATCCATTAGAGCTAATTCTTGTGGAGTAGTAACAATAACTGCTCCAGCAAGCGAGGCGATCTGGGAGATAGTAAGTTGAATATCTCCAGTTCCAGGAGGATAATCGATAAGTAAATAATCTAGCTCCCCCCAAGCAGCTCCTGACAGAAATTGCTTTACCAGATTTGCAGCCATCGGCCCCCTTAAGATATGGGCTTTATCGTCCTGACTAAACATCGAAACAGAAATAAACTTTATTCCATTAACTTCTGGGGGTACCACAAGATCCCCATCCATTTGAGAAGGCTTACCAACCTGACTCAAAGTTGGAATGGAAGGCCCATAAATATCTGCGTCAATGACCCCAACTTTTGCTGACGAGGAAGCAAGTGAACGTGCTAAATTGATAGCAGTAGTCGACTTTCCAACGCCCCCCTTGCCTGAAGCCACAGCAATAATATTTTTAACTCTGATTAAACCATTGTTTTTCTTTTCACTTATCTGAGTATTTTGAGGTGGCCCTGGGAAAGTCAAGTCCACCTTAACTTCATTCACTCCAGGGATACTAAGAACAGATTCTTCACACTGCTTCTTAAGCTCCTCTTTAACTGGACAGGCTGGAGTGGTAAATTGCACTACAATATTTACACAAGATGAGCTAATTTTTACCTTCTTAACAAATCCTAAGCTCACAATATCTTTATGGAGGTCTGGATCAATCACAGCTTTCAATGCTTCATAAACCAAAGTCTCACTCAGATCAGCATCAGTGCCTTGAATTACATTATTGTTACCAGGCTTACCCATTCTTCTGATTTTACTGGAAATCTCCTTGATGATACTCATTGTTACCCTCTATGTGCCCACTCTTCGATGAATTTTGCTGCTTGAATTGCTGCCTGACACCCCATTCCAGCTGCGGTGATAGCCTGTTTGAAGACTGGGTCAGCTATATCTCCAGCACCAAAAACACCAGGAACTTTTGTTTTGGTATATTCTTCAACTTTTAGATAACCATGCTCATCTAAATCTACATAGGATGCAAAAATCGTTGAATTGGGATTGTGTCCAATAGCATAAAAAAGTCCATGTAGCTCGATATCTTGCTCAGTTTTATCTGACAAGTTTTGCACTCTAATTCCTGTTAACCCTGTTTGATCTGCTAGGGTTTCAGTTACTGTGTAAGGCAACAAGAATTTAATTTTTGGATGTTTTTTTGCACGCTCAAGCATGATATTTGATGCACGAAAACCATCGCGCCGGTGAATTAATATGACCTCAGAGCAAAGATTTGCCAGGTACAGAGCTTCTTCCATGGCAGAATCACCTCCTCCAACTACAGCAACCTTTTTATCTTTGTAGAAAAAACCATCACAGGTTGCACAGGTTGAGACCCCTCTACCCATTAGCTTACCTTCATCTGCTAAGCCCAGAGTTTTAGCACTAGCTCCAGTCGCGATTATAACTGTTCTAGATTCTATAAGCTTTTCATCACTCCACAATTTAAGAGGTTGTTCTGAGAAATCAACTTTTGTGATTTCTTCATAAATGAGTGTTGCCCCAACCCTCTCTGCTTGGGAAGTCATTTCATTCATCAGTTCGGGCCCCATGATTCCCTTTGCAAAACCTGGGAAATTTTCTACATCAGTAGTGGTAGTAAGTTGCCCACCATGCTGAATACCAGCATAAATTACCGGCTTTAATCCCGCCCTAGCTGTATAGATACCAGCGGTTAATCCAGCGGGCCCTGTCCCAACGATCGTAACTTCATTCATAATTATTTCCCTTAACTTGAGAGTGGTGAAGCCTCGGCGGCGCGCTAAGGTTACCAAGCTCCTGCTGAGCTGTCATTAGACCTTAAGCTACCTTATGGATCAAGCCTGCTCTGTCAAGAGGCTTTGTAAGAGGTTATCCTTAATAAGTCAGCAAGGTTTTTAGTGCTCACCTAGGCTTGCGAGTATATAACCTTAAATGCAGAAACCATACAAACCTGCCGGGAGGTTTTCATGTTCCAGAGGGCCGTAATTTGGCGTTCATTCACCATAATGATATTGTATTTTGCTTTCTTTATAGCAACGCAATCCAAAGTTTTGGCTAACAAAAGCTTGAAAAGCAGAGTTGATCGACTATTTATGGTAAGAAATACCAAACTGAAGCAGGGAATATACATAGCTAGAGTTCAAGATGGTAAGGTGATTTACAAGAGCCAGGAAAAAGAATTATTCAGCCCTGCATCAGTGACAAAGCTAATCACATCAGCCGCATTGCTCCATTATTTTGGTCCAACTTTTAGATTTGAAACTAAAATAGGTTATTCAGGAAGCATTCGAAATGGCACTATCTCAGGCGACCTTATAATTGAAGGTGATGGAGATCCAAGCTTCGTTTCAGAAACTCTGTGGGGGGTGGCAGCAGATTTAAAACATATGGGTTTAAAGGAAGTTAATGGACAAATTCTAATTAACAACGGCATATTTTCTGGAAGTATGCGTGATGAAATCAGAAATGAAGGGAAAAACGCATCCAACCATGCCTACGATGCCCCGGTCTCTGCGTTTGGGCTCAACTTCAATACCCTTGCCATAGCGATATTTCCTGGGAGCCGAGTGGGCGCAAAAACCAAAGCAGAACTGGACCCTTACCCCATAGGGGGAGTTCTCATTGACAACCGCATAAAAACTAGCAGTTCAAACTCCCGCGCTAGCTACCGAGTAAGCCGGGTAAGCCTCGCTGGAGGCAAGTCCAAAATTATATTGTCAGGAAGGATTCCTCTTGGCTATCCACTGCAAAAGATTTACCGCTCTGTGAACGATCCTGTCTTAACTTCGGGTGAAATTTTTCGTAGATTTATGCAAGAACAAGGAATCCGAATTAAAGGCTCTGTTGCTTCAACAACAAAGCAGGTAGAGAACCTGCTTTTGACAGTACCAAGCAAACCAATCGAATCAATCATTCGAGACCTAAACATTCATTCAAATAACTTCATTGCTGATGTTATGGTTAAGCGCCTGGGTGCCCAAGATTTAAGTAAGAATTTTAGCGCCATCAATAGTGAAGGTAGCTATGAAAATGGTATGAATATCATTACCCAGTTCCTGAGCAAGAAGGTAGGCATCAGAACCGCATTCATCCTGCAAAATGGCTCAGGATTAACTAGCCAAAACCGCTTAAGTGCTGAACAAGTATCGAAATTACTCATCTATATGGCTAAGCGCTGGGATCTATTTTCAGAGTTCTTAGCAAGCTTACCTACCTCAGGTAAAACCGGTACCCTTGAAAAGCGATTTCAATCAGATGCTACCACAGGCTTAAAAGGATATATTCGAGCTAAGACTGGCACCCTTACTGATCCTTACGCTGTGTCTTCTCTTGCTGGATATGTAAATCACCCTAAGCATGGTATTTTAGCTTTTACGATTATTCAAAATGGAAAATTAGGCCATCGTCAACCTGGTATTTTAGACCTACAAAAAAGTCAGGAAATTGGCTTATTAGGAGTTACCCGCTATCTATAAATTAGGTCCAAAATTTATCGGTCTTGGCAAATCTCTTATGCCCAATCCCGAAGGGGCTTTGAGATGACAGGAAATGTGAATTTTCGGAATTGAGTTATCATTTAATCTCTCAAAATTCCCCTATACATAAGGTTTTAACAAATGGATTTTGAAAAAGAAGCACTGAACTACCATATGGAATCCCCAAGGGGAAAAATTGCTATAAAATGCACTAAGCCATTAGACACCCAAGAGGATCTTGCTAAAGCCTACTCTCCCGGAGTTGCTGGACCTTGTCGCAAAATAGCAGAGGATGAAAATGAGACTTTTCGCTATACAACAAGGGGAAATTTAGTGGGGGTCATCAGCAATGGTACCGCAGTTCTTGGCCTAGGAAATATCGGTCCATTCGCTGCCAAACCAGTCATGGAAGGAAAGGCCATGCTATTTAAGAAATTTGCTGATATTGATGTCTTTGACATTGAAGTCAATGCCAGTGATCCTGACGACTTTATTAATACAGTCAAAAGATTAGAACCAACGTTTGGTGGTATCAACCTCGAAGATATTAAAGCCCCTGAGTGTTTTTATATTGAAGAAAAGCTCAGGAGTGAAATGAACATTCCTGTTTTTCATGACGATCAACATGGTACTGCCATCATAGCAGCAGCTGCTTTCATTAATGCAATTGAACTAACCAAGCGAAAAATCGACGATATTAAAGTAGTTTTTAGTGGAGCAGGGGCTGCAGCAATCAGCTGTGCTTCACTCTTTAAGACTTTAGGGGTTAAGTCTGAACAGATATTAATGTGCGACAGTAAAGGGGTTATTCATTCCCAAAGAGAGGATTTAAACCCATATAAAAAACGCTTTGCCAACAATACTCAGTGCCGAACTTTAGCTGATGCTTTAAAAGACGCCGATGCCTTTGTCGGAGTATCCACTGCAGACATCCTAAAGCCAGAAATGTTAGAGTCTATGACTAAGAACCCCATCGTATTTGCCCTAGCCAACCCCAATCCAGAAATAGACCCTAAACTTGCACAAAGCACTCGTTCAGATGTTATTATGGCTACCGGTCGCTCGGACTACCCAAATCAAGTCAACAATGTACTTGGTTTCCCTTATATATTTCGAGGAGCCTTAGACGTACGAGCAACAACCATCAATGAAGAAATGAAGTTAGCGGCAGTACATGCCATTGCTCAACTTGCAAAAGAAGACGTGCCTGAAGAGGTCATGAATGTCTACCAAAGCTCCGATTCTTATATTTTCGGAAAAGATTATCTTATTCCAAAACCTGTAGACCATAGGGTTCTGTTAAAAGTTGCTCCTGCAGTAGCAAAAGCAGCTATGGAAACTGGAGTAGCTCGCAAAACCATCGACTTGAGAGAATACTGTGAAGTAATAGAGAGAATCCTAGGGCCAACTCGCAAAGTAATCCGCAACTTGCGAACAGAAATTGCCACACAATCTTCAAAAAAGAAGTTCGTGCCTAGAATCACCCTTACAGCAGGCGCAGATGACCGCGTTCTCCGAGCGGCAAAACAATGTACTGAAACAGGTGAAGTCAGTATCTGCCTACTTGGTAAAGAAGAGAAAATCAAGGAGGCAGCCCTTAAACTTGGTATACAGAGCCTAGCTGGCATCGATATCATCGACCCTCACCTAAGCTCCAAAGCAGAAGAATATGCCAAATGTCTGTATGAACTTCGTAATCGCAAAGGAGTATCCAGAACTATAGCTCAGCACATAATAACAGATGAAAACTACTTCGCTGCCATAATGCTACACCGAGGTGACACAGATGGGGTTGTGAACGGAATAAAAAGTCCATACAGAAAAGCAATCAAACCACTGCTTGAAATTATCAAGACTCAAGAAGGAAAAACCCTAGCTGGTGTTTATATGCTTGTCAAAGACAAGACCCTCACTTTCTTTGCTGACTGCACAGTAAATATCGATCCAAACAGCAAAGAACTTGCAAATATTGCTCTGTCTGCTGCTGAAATCGCAAAACATTACACCAATGACCCCATTAGAGTTGCGATGCTCGGATTTGCTAGTTTTGGTGCTAGCAGCCATGAAAAGACGAAAAAAGTCTCAGAAGCAGTCAAAATAATTAAGGAGAGGGCACCTCACCTTGAAGTGGATGGGGAAATGCAAGCTGATGTAGCCTTAGATCCCAAGCTTTGCGAAACAGAATTCCCATTCTGTGACCTTAAAGGTAGAGCAAATGTGCTTATTTTTCCCGATTTAAACTCAGCTAACATCTCTTACAAGCTACTCACAAGCCTGGGAGAAGTCAGCCCAACTGGGCCCATACTCGTTGGGATGAAACAGCCAGCTCATGTCATGCAAAGAACTGCTTCAGTTCAAGAACTGATTGACATGATTTACTTAACCGCACATCAGATTATGATTGAGAAAAAAGAAGCTGCTTCAAAATAAGTATCTGGGCAACCTGGAGTGTCAGGCTCCATATAAAGCCTCTTTTAAAATATTTTTGGCCACCACAGGAGAAGTATTAATATATCGACTAGGGCAATTAACAGAACTGTCAGTTGCTGTAAGTAAGCGGTTATAGATAGCTTCTAAAAGGGCAATACCTTCCTTGCTATCATGAGAAGCATAGTACTCCAATCTTTCCTTGTGCCTTCCAACTGCCTTTCGCGCCATAGAGCGTAAGAGATCTTGACATCTTTGAGGTTTCGACTGGAACATCTGGCTAGGCAAACTTACCTTGCTAGGAGAAGCTTTAGGCATCGTAGGCTCATCTGTTTTTGAAATGCGGGTAAGAGGAGCCTTTTTGTTCCGAATCTTCTGGATTCTAGACCTAAGGGTCTGCCACCTAACTCCATAGCGGTTGAATAGCCGACCGTCAAACTTTGAATCTATTTCCTCTTTGGTAAGATACCCTTGCCAATTGAGGAAAATAGCGCTCACTCCTTGAGCCCTTAACTCAGTAATCAGTGCACTTTCACAAATATCTACCCCGGTTTGCTTAAAGTAGCGACTGACAATCACGCAGTCGAAAGAATGGAGAAGACTCGCATCTTTTGCAGCTACATCCAAGATCTCTTGACAGTCCTTGTAATACTCTAAACTAGCTTCTTTGTTTAAAGCCTTTTCCCACCCAAGCTGTACTTGTGGGTCTTCATCAATAAGACAAACTTTAGGTTTAACTCTCATATTCCTTCCACTCAAATGCAAAAAGTATTATATCGTTTGGGAACAAAAGCTTAGCTCCCACATGCCCCTTAAGGAGTGGTTTATTCGCAAACCTTAAGTAACTCCATTAATTGCGAGCAATTTAACGATCCCCCCAAAGTCAGACCTTACAATCAGATCCTGCATGAAGGGTATTTCTTGGTGAGCTATCGCCCTGTTGCTAAGACGAGCAAGCAAATGACTTAGTTAGGTTTGACAAAATTTTCAAGGGATAAATATAAAATAGAATTATTTCAAATTGTTAAGAAAATTAAACCCCTCATCAAAGGGAGCTAAAATCTAGGAATATTACTTCTTTTTAAAATCAGTTTCGTACCAACCAGTCCCCTTCAAGACAAAGCTAGATGGGCTAATAATCTTCTCTAAAGTCTTTTCTTTTTTGCAGCTGGGACATTTTTTGGGATATTCTGCAGTAATTGCCACCAAAACCTCTTGAATTTGGCCACAAGACTTACATTTAAACTCGTAAATAGGCATAACTTTCCTCGTACCCATCAATCAATAAACATAATTTTTAATACTGGGAGATTAAGATTAGCTTGCTCTCATTACTTCAGCAAACTTCCGATGAGCCTTTCCCTTGTGCTCAAATCCCTGCGCTTTCTCCAAAAAACAAACCACCCACTCAATCTCTTTACCACGTCACCAACATAGACGTATTCTTCCTCTTTTTTGTCCGGAAATAGGACACAAGAGGTAATGAGTTGATGATGAATTTTCTTAGCGAGCCGATGCCTAACATTGTCATAACTAGTGGCAACTTTGGGTGCTCCAGATGGAAATTGTGTTTCCATGTGCAAAACCTCGTGAACATATATAAACTAAAAATGAGTATATATATGAATGAAACCCTTGATACAATAAGAACCTTCACCTAGATTGCAGCTTAGATAAAGCCTTAAAGTTCTCCTTTACATTAAATCATTTTACGGGTGCGATGAAAAGGTGTCTAGTTCTATTCTCACCAGGAGCTTGTCATCTGCACAAAATGACGGCCACCCTTTGGTGCGGGGCTGGTTCCATCCCCAACACTATTGTAATAGCCGTAAAATATAGATAGAAAACTCACTGATAGCTTAAATCCATAAGTATCCAAATTTTTATATTTACCCGCAGAAAGCTCGATACTCTTGTTTAATAGTGCAAGAGAGAGCCCATATTGATTGCTCGTAGAGTGAGTATAATTTTCACCCTTGTCCCACAAATAAGCATAGTGGCCAATAAGGTCTAAGTCACAGAATGCGTACAAATGATGCTGAAAATTTCCCCCTAGAGCCAATAAGGGCTTGTCCATTGATGGCGATGATTTGCCTGCCGCTAAATAAGAGACCTTTTTGTAGCTCAAACCACCCACATTGCGAATGCTTCCCCCTAGTTTTAGAACCTGGTTTACAAACCGTTTTACCATGAGTAGGCCTAAATCAAGGCCAAGACCAAACCCTTCTTTGCCACTGTTAGTTGGTTTGATGATGCCTCTGTCTTCAAAAATCTCAAAAGCATCACGATGAACTTCATGTTCGAACTTATAGCTAGGTTTGAGAGCGAGCCCCAAAACAATTTGTTGATTCATAAAGGGCCTAGCGAAGGGTACTATAAATCCTGATCTCATAATCAAGTTCATATCCAAGATTGGTAGAATCCTACCCCTGACTATGGAGTCCGCTAGCGTTTGTATATAAAACCCAAGTCCTGAATGCGGCCTCTTTACTAGACTTACACTAAGAAAACTGCTGAGATGAAGGGGTTTTCCAATTAGTTTCTCAACCTCTTCAATTTGCCGCTGCTTATCATTTTTTAGTGTGGAAATTTTTTTTGCAAGGGCATTAGCGTTACGACCAAGAAGATTATAGCTAATCCCAAGTGAATAGGCAGTAATGGGAATATGTAAACTCGCTGGGTTATAAAAAATCGCGTGCTCTGGCTGCGGACTGATGATATCAGAGTTTCCTTTAGCCAACTCTCCTGGAACCTGCAAGCCTTGAGCTTGCCCTTTGAAATGGAAGACAAAAAAATATAGGAATAATAAAAAGAACTGGCAACTTAATAGCTTCACTTTCCTGCCATTTCGAAGAAAAACTTGAGCAAGCTTTCCTGACTTTCTTCTTGAAGCTTATCTTTCAGTTGGCTCTCCAGTTTAGCATCTCCGTCTTTGATGACTTTTAGGATAAATTCAGTAGGTTTTTGTTTACCACCTATGATTTCTAGAATATCACTCTTAAACTCTTCTGGGCCTAAGTTTGTAAAACTAATATATTTTTCAACCTGTTTTTTATGTTTCTCAAACTCGATATCAATCATTTTTTTCAAGATATCTTGTAAGAATTTCTCACCTAAATCTTTAATATTAATAAATATTTTTGTTTTTTTATAGTCCCAAAACGGCTTCATTTTGTCAATATATCGAGAAATTATCCGCTCAGTCTTTGGGGGCAAATGAGCCACCAACTGCATAAGTTCAAAGAGTTCTGATTCAATGAGCCCTAAATTATCTTTTTCAAAAACCAAGTATGCCTGCACTATTGATTCAGAAAGAACATTGATCTTTTTTATCCGTTCTAAATCCAAGAAAGTTTCTTTGGTAAGGTATACAATATAAATAGTTTTATAAAAAAATAACTCTGAAAGATTCGCTTTATCCTTAGTAATCGAGAAAGGCGCTAAATTTTCAAAAATATCCTTAGCTTTTTCTAGATCGGCCTTGGTTTTTTTATTTATTTCTGGCCAAAGACTCAACAAATCTTTAATGAGGTCTACTTCTTTCTGTACCTGTTTTCCTTCTACTTCATAGATGGTCCGTGCAATTTTAAAAGAATCAATTCCGTTTCTTGCAAGCAATGATTGAGCTAAATATTCCCTTACTTTTCCATTATCAATTCTCATCAATTCTAAGATTTGAATAGCTTCATTGTACTCTTTTCTTTCAAAATGCTGAATTGCCTCAGCTAGCTTTCGTTCTTGTTCATTTTTATTTCGTTCTTTCGCAGCTTGACAGGAAACGAAAAAAATTAAACTTAATAGTATCGAGACTTTGCATGCTTTTGCCATCAATCTCATTGATTTTATTATGAATTTATTCAAGAAATCTGTCCTCTCCGACCTGAGTACTTAAAGTTTCTAATTCAGTGTCCGAAGGCTGTAAGAGAGCGGGAGGTACCTGCTTTCATAATACCATAAATCATGGAAAGTTTGGTGACTTATGGAGTCTGTGGTTCTAGTTGTTGATGATTCCAAAACAGTTCGTTTGACCACATCTAAAATGCTCCAAGAATTGGGGTTTTCAATCTTGGAAGCTTCGACTGGTGATGAAGGATTAAGGCTCTTACGCAAAAATCCGCATGTTAAGCTCGTATTAGCGGACTATAACATGCCAGATCTCAATGGAATTGAAATGATAGATTTCATTAAAAAGGACGAATCCCTAACACATATATTTTGCGTTATGGTTACTTCAATGGGTACTGAAGCAGACAAACTTACTAAAACAGCAAAAGATGCTGGAGTCGTTGCATGGCTAAAAAAGCCAATCAATAAGAGACAACTGGCAAGCCTGGTGGAAAAGTTGGGAGTTGACTCATGAATAGTTCAGTTAAAACAAACACAAGCTTATCGCTAGCTGCAATAAGTCAAGATATTCACAATATTTTTCGAACGAAATCTCTTGAAACCTTGCAATTGACACTTGATCGAAAAGATATCTCGATATCAGAAATCTCAAACCATGATGATTTTCTTTATGGTCAGATGATGGGGTATATTTTAATCAACAGCAGAAGTATGAAAGCAAGTTTTAAAATTCATTATTCCCAATCTCTTGCTCAAAAAATAGCTGCGAAGCAACTAGGTTTACTTCTAGAAGAGGTAAATGTGGAAGCTACCAATGACTTCATGCGCGAGTACTGCAATTTAGCTGCTGGATACATATCTGATACTTTCGCATACAATAACATATTAACTGATATCAGTATTCCATTGATTACGGATGGATTTGACGAGGTTTGGTTTTCCGATAGTAGCAGACCTCTTGACCAAAAAGACTATTGGAAGTTTACCTGGGATGAATTCAGTCTTATTTTATCAGATGTAGTGCAAATCAGAGATTTAGAAGCATTTCAAAATTTAAAGCTTCCGCAAAAAGATACTAGATCTAGTGACGAAGGCATTACATTCCTATGAGTATTGTCAAAAAAAATGATCTTGCAGAACCTCAACAAACAAAAGTATATTCAACTGCCACTGGTCTCCATATTACCCATGAGATTGTGGTTCAGCTAGAACGTTCAAAACGAGCTTCCGAAAATTTGGTATACAACCTCCCCGAATTAGTTCTCATCATTGATGAAAACACTCGTATTTTAAAAGCAAATAGGGTGGTAGAGAAGCTATTAGATGTCAATAGTGGCGACTTAATTTACTCTAAGCTATCTAGATTTTTTTCTCCGCATAACTGGAAAAATTTCAGGAGATACATTGAAAAGTTGGATCTTGACTCAAAACTAACAACTGTAAGCTTTGACCTTGCTACTGATGGTTTGAACATTCAAGTTAAGCATTACCATTGGAATATAAGAAGAATAGTTGGACTTTCAAATCGTAGAGGTCCCTTATATTACATAATTGGTCATGATATTACAGAAATAAGACTAATGTTAGAGGAAATCAAGGAAAGTCATTCTAGCCTAGAAAAACACAGCGTAGAATTAGAAAATCTTTTGCAAAAAGTCCAAAAGCAAAAAGTCCAAATAATAGAATCGTCAAAACTTGCACAATTAGGAGAAATGGCAGGTGGCATCGCCCACGAAATTAATAATCCCATCACTATTATCAAAGGCCACGCCGAACACTTGCAATATGTTCTTGAAAAAAAACCAATTGAAGCTTCTGTTTTAAAACGTTCAACAAGTGTAATCACTGCCACAGTAGATAGAGTTGCTGCTATCGTAAAAAGCATGCGTAGCCTAGCTAAAGATGGCTCTGCCGATCCTTTCGAATCCTGTGACATCATCGAAATCATGTTGGACTCAATAGAATTTTTAAGAGAAAAGTGCAAACTCAAGCGTATTGACCTTAGGCTGGATTACAAGGATCAGAGAATTGACGTGGAATGTCGAGGGGTCCAAATCTCACAGATCTTCATAAACCTGATTGGCAATGCAATAGATGCGATTGAAATGCTAGAAAGCCCTTGGATAGAAATATCCGTGAAGAATCGGGATAAAAAAGTAGTCTTCTATATCACCGATAGTGGACCTCGCATTAAAGATGAAATTGCCAACAAAATCATGCAGCCATTTTTTACCACCAAGCAGATAGGCTCGGGCACAGGTTTAGGCCTCAGCATAACTCGGTCTATTATCGAGCAACACGGCGGCAGTTTCTGGCTAGATCGCGAAAATCAAACCACCCGCTTCGTCTTAGAACTCCCCAAAAAGCAGAAAAACTAGGACCAAAAGTCAAGAAGATAGTGGATAATTCCCTTGAGGTTTTCTGCAAGTAGGAGGTGTCCGCAGTTACTAAGAGTTTGCAAAGAAACATTTGGATAACGATTTTGCAAGTCATATGCAGCCTGCAATGGAATAATCCGATCATTTTCACCGTGGATCACTAAGATAGGCAAATGATCTGGACACTGTACATCCCATCGGTAACTAAGTATGGCTTGGCTTTGAGCCTGGGCTCTCTCCAAAAAGTTTTGATTTGAAATTTCCTTACGAATATTCTTGGCCATCATCGTTACTAGGAGTTTATTGCGTTTGTAGAATTCCAAGTCAAAGTATTTGATAAGCTTATTCTCAATTCCTTCTAAGTTGTCGGGCCATCCACGATCAACTGCTAAAAACTCCTTACTGGCCGTGCTTGATATGAGTGTCAGGCTGTCCAGCGGATCAGCCTCGGCCAATATCTGCGCAATTATTCCTCCCATAGAAATCCCTAAAACATGGCTTCTCTTTACTCCCAGTGCAAGCCAAAGCTCCCGCACATCACTTGCCATATCTTCCAGCGTGAAAGGAGAAAAATACTCCGTCTTTCCAGCCCCTCGGTTGTCGAAGGTAAGTACCCGAAAACCCGCATTTGCAATATGTTTAGCCAGCATTCTAAAATCAGAACCAGGCCGGGTGTAGCCATTAATCAAGCTTACCCACGGCCCAGAACCGCCGGTAACATCATAGTTTAAATTTACGGCTTCCCTTTTTAAAATGGCCATTGTATGTTCCCCTACACATTACGGTTCATGAGTATTAAGCCTACATGGCCAAACCAATCTATTGGACTTTATACAGATAAAATGCTTCTCAAAAAAGCTTAGTCGCCCTTCAAGATTATTCCCAATCTTTGTGATACAACGATGAGCGAGCAGAGAACCTAATTATTTTAATTGAGTATGAAGAATATATTTTCGCACCCAATTAACACTACATTTAGTAGTTGACCTTGAAGCGAGACACTATATATGCTGTTTATGCAGGTTAAATCACAGCGGCTTTATTTGATAGAGCGGCACAAAACATCGTATTCATTCTATTGATTCTTGATGTATAAAATTTATCAAAGATGAATTTAAGGTACTCCTAACATGACCAGTGAGAGCTACATGACTTCGCATTTTCCTATTGCAAATACATTCCAGCCAAACTCAGAAAGCACCCAGACAGTGGTTCTAAATAATAATGGCGCAACAGTCAGTATTAATGATATCCAGCTAGCTGATACCATCTCTAAAATTTCTCCTGACTTAGTGCAAATCGAACCTCTTTCTGTTGCGCAAAAGGCTATTAGTGGCCTTCATGACGGCTGCAGCCTGAAGGAATTTGATACTTGGCTGATTCAAACAGTAGCCATGTTCATTAGCGAGGAGCCAGAATACTCAAAACTAGCAGCCCGGCTTCTTTCTCGGTCAATCAGCGAGGAACTTGCAGAACAAAATATCAACAGTTTTTCTGAAAGCATTTTATACGGCTATAAGGTAGGAATTATTGCCGATCATGTTGCCGAATTTGTTGAACAACACTCAAACGCGCTTAATGCTGCAATCATACTTGAGAATCAAAATCTGTTTGAATACTTTGGATTACGCACTGTTTATGACCGCTACTTATTAAAAGATCCACAATCACGTAAAGTTTGTGAAAGCCCTCAGCATTTTTTTATGAGGGTTGCATGTGGTTTGTCACAAAGCTTAGAGGAAGCTCTAGATTTTTACGGCCTCATCTCTTCGTTCCAATACATGCCATCGACCCCTACTTTGTTTAATTCGGGGACAAAGCACCCTCAAATGTCTTCATGTTACTTGCTCGATTCGCCTCAAGATAGCTTGGAAGCAATTTATAGCAAGTACACAGATATAGCCCTTCTTTCTAAATTTGCTGGCGGTATTGGGGTTGCTTACTCAAGGATCCGTTCACGCGGTTCAATTATTAAGGGTACAAATGGCACTTCTAATGGTATTGTTCCGTTTTTAAAAACCCTCGATTCATCAGTTTCTGCTGTTAATCAAGGCGGAAAACGCAAAGGTGCAGCCTGTGTTTATCTAGAACCTTGGCATTCAGATATTTTTGATTTTCTTTCCTTAAGAGAGAATACTGGGGACGAAGCACAAAGGACTCACAATCTCAACATTGCAAATTGGATTCCAGACCTATTTATGAAGAGGGTTGAATCCGATGGAGATTGGTCTCTATTTGATCCAAAAGATGTTCCACATTTCCCAGACCTTTTTGGTGCAGATTTCGAAAAAGCCTATTTGGCTGCTGAAAAAGAAGAACTGTTCACAAAGCAGGTGAGTGCTCGTTCTCTGTACAGCCTTATGATGAAAACTTTAGCACAAACCGGAAACGGTTGGATGACCTTCAAAGACGCATCAAATAATAAAAGCAATCAGACACTTTTACCGCAAAATGTTATTCACCTCTCTAACCTTTGCACTGAGATCCTAGAAGTTACAAGCAAAGAAGAAACAGCTGTGTGCAACCTAGGTTCTGTAAATCTTAGCCGTTATGTCAAAGAGAATCTCTCCTTTGATTTCGAACTCTTAGCTAAGAATGTTAAGACCGCCGTAAAGTACCTAGATAGAGTGATTGATATCAATTTTTACCCAATCGGATCAGCATCAAGCTCTAATAACCGTTGGAGGCCAGTGGGCTTGGGTGCAATGGGTCTACAAAATGTTTTCTTCCAAATGCGGCTACCTTTCGACTCGCCAGCAGCAAAAGAGCTATCCAGCCGCATTCAAGAAGAAATTTACTTTAATGCGCTCAAAGCATCTATGGAATTAGCAAAGCAGCATGGTCCCCACAGCTCCTTCCATGAAACACGCGCAAGTAAAGGACAACTGCAGTTCGACTTCTGGGGGATAAAACCTGAAGATCAAGAGCGCTGGAATAACTTAAAGGCTGAAATCTCTAAACATGGCTTGCGCAATTCCCTCATGATCGCAATTGCTCCCACTGCGACCATTGCTTCAATCACCGGAGCATACGAGTGTATTGAACCCCAATTGTCAAACTTATTTAAACGTGAGACTTTATCTGGGGAATTTTTACAGATCAATCCATACTTAGTAAAAGACCTACGCGATTTAGGTTTATGGAATAGTGATATTCGCAATAAGATAAAACTAAGTGAAGGTTCTATACAGGAAATAAAAGAAATCCCGGAAGACCTCAGATTCTTATACCGAACAGTATGGGAAATTCCACAGCGCTCTCTTATTGATATGGCAGCTGCACGCGGCCCTTTTATAGATCAAAGTCAGTCGCTGAATCTATTTATCGAAAATCCAACCCTTGGTAAACTCTCATCCATGTATGCATATGCATGGAAAAAGGGATTAAAAACCACGTATTATCTGCGTTCTAGAGGAGCTACCAAAATTAATAAGACAACTGTCAGTCAGGTAAATGAACAAGCTGCAATCGCGTGTTCATTGGAAAATCCTGAGAGTTGCGAATCATGCACTTAGTGATAAACTTGCAGGAATCGATTACCTTGTAAGCACTAAGTCTTGATCAAACTAAGATCTGATTCACCTTATTTTATAGTGAAAATAAGCTAGTCCTTGCTGTACCTCGGACATGCTATATTCAAATATGATGAACCTGTTTTTACTTGTAAAGGAGGCATAGATGCTTCTCTCTCCTGGCTACGAACTAACTTTAAGACCCATGAAATATCCTCAGTTTTATGAAATGTACCGAGGTGCAATAAAAAATACCTGGACTGTTGAGGAGGTGGATTTCAGTACAGATATGGCTGATCTTGCTAAAATGACCGAAGGCGAGCGCCACCTCATTAACCGGCTTGTAGCATTTTTCGCTACAGGCGATTCAATCGTTGCTAACAATTTAGTTCTTAATCTGTACCAGCATATCAACTCACCAGAAGCACGCATGTTTCTCTCTCGACAACTTTACGAAGAAGCCTTGCATGTACAGTTTTATCTAACTCTGCTTGACACCTATTTGCCTGATGTAGATGAACGTATCAAGGCATTCCAAGCAATTGAAAGCATACCATCCATAAAGCAAAAAGGTGAGTTTTGCTTTAAGTGGATGAACTCGATCGACAGCTTAGATAAGCTAGTAACAAAGGATGATAGACGAAAGTTTATTTTGAATTTGATTTGTTTTGCTACCTGTATTGAAGGTTTGTTCTTCTTTGCTGCGTTTGCCTACGTCTACTTTTTAAGATCTAAAGGCTTGCTTCACGGTCTTGCTACGGGAACTAACTGGGTTTTCCGTGATGAAAGCTGTCATATGAACTTTGCTTTTGAAGTTATTAAGCAAGTAAGAGAGGAAGAGCCTGACCTTTTTGATAAAGACCTAGAAGTCCAAATTATTAAGATGCTAAACGAAGCCATCGAATGTGAAATGTCTTTTGCAGACGATGTTCTGTCTCTTGGAGTGGTAGGTTTATCACCAAGCGACATGAGGAAATACTTAGAATACATTGCTGATCAAAGATTAGTTATGCTTAATATTGCTCCTTTATTTAATTCAGAAAATCCATTTGCATTTATGGAACTTCAAGATGTGCAGGAATTAACAAACTTTTTTGAGCGTCGAGTAGCTTCTTACCAAGTTGGCATAGAAGGAAGCGTTTCCTTTACCGAAGACTTTTAGAATTACCTGTACTAACCTTGGCAAAGTTATCATGATTATATAAAATCAGGTCATTTCGACTGAGCTTTTCCTCGGTCTCACTAGGTATAACAACCTCATTAGTTCATTTCGACTGAACTTCGCTAATGGGAGATTCCTCGTTTCCTCTCGGAATGACTGCTTCAACAGGTCATTTCGACTGAGCATATGTGAATGGAGAAATCCCCTTAGTATGTAGTATACTTAGTCGAACTAAGAATAAAGTATGATAAAATTAGTTGAGGTCACCTACATAGGTAATGTATGTTTTTTTCAAGAAAAACATATTAAACTTCAAAGTAAACTCTATGCATCAAGGAAAAAGCCTGTGAGTAGCATAAGCATTGATGTGTTGCTTAGATGGGTCTTTCTAAGTGCTATTTTCCTTAAGTTGACGATCTATTCAATGATGACAATCAAAATACACAAAAAAATCGGGCTAAATAAAATCCAGGACTTGCTCAATAATTACTTAAAAATCGAACATTTTCTGAGCTCAGCTTGGCGATTAGGCACTTTTATAGCTCTCTTATTAAGTTATTCATATTTTTATTTCTATTTCAAAGTCAAGAGTAGTCCATCTATCACTAGCTTATGGAACCAAGGGAATTATCTTGCTCTTACTATTATTGCACTAATACTAATAGTTATTTTGCGATCAATGCTTCAAAGTATCGCAGACTGGTTCGATTGCGAACAAAGCATTAGAAGACTCAAAAGGGTAGCAACTACTAAAAAAATTCTCGGAGGAATATCACATGCTACTAATATTCTTATGTGGACTCAGCCTCTAATGGCATTGAAGTGGTCAGCTCTTAGTAGTTGGTCAATGAAAATGATAACTGTAGGAAAATTTGTCACAATTTCAGAAAAGTGGGTTGATAAGAAAATTCAGAAAAAAGTAGGGCAATACATTGGTACTATAATTCTTGCAACTCTGATTGAGTCCCTCATTAAAATAAGCTTGATCGTTAGCTTACATTTTTTTCTAAAAATCTAATAATCAAGTTTATCGAAAGCAAGATCATAATCAAGTGTATTTTTCGAAGAAGAGTCTTCGAATACTGCATTTAGGCCACGGCTAACATTTGGACCAGCATCTTTAAAGATTGCAATTGAAAGCTCACCTTTCTTAACAACAACATCTCCCGTTGCTATCCAATGAAAATCATCTGAATACAAAACAACTTGTGATCCGACTTTAACTACATCATCATCAAGTTGTTTTATAATACACCTATGCTGTTTCTTGCTTATATAATGTTTGCAAATTTCAACCTTTCCAGCCAATGCCCCCGTAGAAATTATGAGACCTGCAGACAAAATCAATAATATAAAATATCTATTCATAAGGTGAATTCTCCTCTAATTGCATCACCCAAACCTATATACAGGCTCGGCCCAATCTTACCGAACTTTATGATTCTATATTTATTCAATATTTTCAGAATGTTAATTGCTTATAATTAATTCTAAGAGAAGCTTAAAATCTTATAAGATACAAATTTTTAAGGGGGGACAGAGATCAAAATGCCTTAGCTAGCCTTATTTTCTTGAGTATCTTTATGCTGTTGCCGTACGGATTTTACCTTAGCTACTAGGCCTGCATCTAGCTTACTTCCAGCTGACTTCATTTCTTTAGAGGTTTTCGCCAGAGCGGCATATGCTTTTTCAAATGATGGGTCAGCCAAATAACTTTGACAGAAACTATTAAAACTCTCAGAAAGATCTCCTTTTTTCTTCCAAGCTAGACCCAGGTTATAATGCAACTGATGGAGCTTAGCTTTATTTGTTAGGAGCTTGATTGCGTTTTTATATGTAGAAATACCTTCTTCAAAAAAGCCACCTGCTACCTTTGCTATGGCCACATTGTTAAAATGCCGAGCTAATTCGTCTCCACATTGAGTTTCAGCTAGAAGTTGAGCTGCTAATGGCAAGTCACCCTCTTTAAATGCAAGCTTACCCCGTTCATCTTTGAGGCCTTGGTTATCATTATCCATACCCTCAACACGATCAAAAATATCTCGTGCTTTGTCATGTTTCTCTGCATCTACGTAGGCTGAACCTAGACATAATAATGAGTTCATATTCTTAGGAGATTTCTTTGTCATAGTCTCTAAAGCTGAAATGGCCTGTTCATGCCTTCCAGTTAATGAATATAGTCGAGCGAGAAGCTTTTGGGCATCAACATCATCAGGAACCTCTTCCAAAACTTCATTCAACAAAGTTTCAGCCTTTTCAAAATTTCTAGACTGAACCCAGATCTCTGCTAAAGCTATGCGAGCTCTATTTTTGAAAGGCCCTTTACGAGTAATATTATTGTCGAAAAATTTCAACGCCTCCGTAAGCTGTCCATCTGCTATCAAGCTCTCAATTTTTCGAACCTTTTTTTCCTCTCCTGTCAGATTTTCTTCATAATCTACAATCTGCATAATCAAATCTTTTGCAGATTGCTTGTCAAAAGGCATTCCAAGAACATCCTTAAATCCTAATTCCTTGGTCAAGGCAATATCTTCTGGGCCCATACGCTTAGAGAATATTAAGCAAGGAATATATCGCTTATTTTTATTTTGTCTTATCCTTTGAACAAAAACGGTTCCAGGCATTGCACTCATTTCCCAAGCGCATATTACCAGCTGTATTTTTTGATCTTTTACAAAAAGCTCTCCATGAGCGCCTGTTGATGCTGTGTAAACCTGAAACTCTTTTTCCATTTGAGATAAAAGCATTTCAAAAAACAAAACATTGCTTTCATTTTCATCAAGAATCAAGACCTTATCAATCTTAGGCATTTTTTTTAGATTCTCCTAATTAGCTTGGCAAAACAAAAGCCCTTAATCTGTCTATCGTCTTATTATTAATTATCATTAGAGATGATGTCGGTAACATTTATTTTTAATGAGAAAAGACCGATTGCCTTTTGTGAAGCGAATTATAGTAAAGAGGAACTAGTGACAACTCCCATTCATGAAAAAACAGCTTCAATCTTAGTGATCGAACCCTCTGGAGCACTGCGACAACTTATTATCGTGACTATTAAAAAGTTTGGATTTAGCAATATTACTGGGGTTGCAGATATGAAGGGTGCCCTGGGAGTTATGGAAGCAGATCCAATTGATTGGATTATAACTTCCGTATTGAAAGATGACAAAATTAATAGTCTACAGTTACTGCCAATTGTAGCTTTAAATCCTGTACTCAAAAATACCAGAATCAGCTTCTTCTTAGATGAAGACGAAAAAGATTATATAATACCTGCTTACGAACAAGGACTCTTTTGTCATTTTAGCAAACCATTTAATAAAGATAGTTTATTTGAAGAAATATCAGAACATTTGAAAAAATATGAAGAGTTTCGTTGGGAAGATACAAAATTTTCTGCTTATTGTATTTTTAGTTACTTGCGAGAAAATAAGAAATTTGATCTTCATGAAAACCTGGCACTTAGTCTTTCAAAATTATACCCTGGTGATTTAGATACTATGCTGGAATTAGCTTTTGCTCAAGTCAGCAAAGGAGATGAGAAGAAGGCTCAAAAAACTCTTAGGCAAGCTTATCTACTTGATGATACAAACAAGAAAATTACCACTGAATTTTGCCAAGAGCATTTTCAAGAACCATTTGATTTAGAACATAAGGACGATGATGAAAAATGGGATCTTGGAATTGAAGTTGCATTTATAATCGATCCTGATAAAAAAAATAGAGATCAGGCGGAAAATGTTCTGGGAGAGTTAGGTGTAAAAAAAATAAAGTCTTTTGAAGATAGTGAAGCAGCTTGGAAAGAAATAGAGGAATCAGAAACTACTGGCATTGTGATTTTAGAGTGGAAACTTGCGAAAATTTCAGGAGCAATCCTAAGTCAAAGAATTCGTAAGAAAAATCCATGCACACCAATAATAGCTCTAAGTGCTGATTTAAGCGAAGATGATCAGGTCATACTTCAGGAGATTGGTATCGAAAAAGTTCTAAAAAAACCCTTTGAAAAACAAGATCTTATTACTACGATGCTTAGTATTATTAGACAAGAAAAACTCCCAACTGATCTGGAAATGCTAGAGCTAAAGATTAAACAACTATTAGATTCTAAAAAACATGAAGAAGCCGTAAAAATCAAAGAACAATTTCTAAGCAATAAAACGGTACCTGAATTTAGACGTAAAAAAATTCTCGCAGATTTTGCTTATTACGAAGGAAATTATGAGCTTGCGAGAGATCTAGCTATCGAAGTCATTAAAAACCAAAGCGATTCTATCACCATTCTAAATTTCATTGGGAAATGCCTCATGAAACTTGGTGATTCTGAATCTGCTTTAACTTGCTTTAAAAAAGCTCAGGAAATGTCCCCCCAAAATATTGAACGACTTTGTAACATTGCAATTGTCAGTCAGGAAACCGGAGACAAAGCATTATCTGACGACGCAATGGCCAAAGCTAAAAGCCTTGACTCAAAGAATAAGGAAGTTACTAAAACGAAAGCTACCCTTGCAATTTCAGCAGGAGATACATCTGAAGCACAAAAAATTATGCAAAATATGGATTCCTTAAATGAGATTATTTCGTTTATGAATAACAAGGCAATCGCACTATCAAAGAACGGTATGACAGAAGAGGGTATCGAAACTTATAAACAAACCTTAGCCTCGATTCCCACAAATAAGAAAAAATACCAAGCTGCGGTTAGTTACAATCTAGCATTAGCTTATACTCGTGCGAATCAATTGAAAGCAGCCCTAGATCTACTGTCGCAAGTTGTTAAAGCTGGTTCAGCACCAATACAAAGAAAAAGTAAATCTCTAGAAGCAAGAATTAAGCGAGCTATTGCAAATGGCAGTGAAGTAATTCTTAAACAAGCACAAGACTCTGCAAGTTCTATGGAAAATTCTAGCAATCGAAACAAGCAAGAGAAGAACTTAAAAACCCAAGAGCAGGACCACCTACAAATTATCGCAACAATCAACGTAAACCCCGGCGAATTGTGCTGTTATCGCTTATTTTCTAACAATGAGCCTTTAATCCCTGAAATTCATAAACTTTTTAAAGATCCACCAAGGTTTAATCCTCGCAGCGCAATATCAAAATCAAAGTCTGCAGGAATAGAGAAAACGATGCTCAGGCAAAAAAAGCCAGCTTAATCCGCCAACCAAGATGTTTGCCCCCCCCAAAAAAAATACACATTGCCCTCAAATCATATTTCTTCGTTTTGAATAATATTTAATTATTTTAGATATTTATAACATTTTTTACTGTCTATTTTTTTTGCAACTTTTCCTAAACTTTGGTTTAAAAAATCCGATAAAAAGGGCACACAAGCATTGTTATATCTTTCACTTAAATCCTAGAGGTGCATCATGGAAGAGATTTGCAAAGGATTTCCGTTATCGGAATTCATCAAGTCAGACACAGCAACAAGACTAAAGATCAAGAACAACCCCTCAAAGTACTTCAAGAGGAATATGAAGACTTTTTGCCCAGTGATAGAATATTTAGATAAGGTCTCTGGAGGTAAGCTCGAAATTTCTTCAGGCTACCGGAGTTCACAGGTAAATTTTTATGCAGATGGAGCAAACAACTCTTATCATACAATCGGCCTAGCACTCGATATTAAACCTGGTATTCCCTTTTACGTAGCCGAAAAGATTATTTCAAAAATGGACCCTGCTATATCTATGATTAGGTACAAGAACCACTTACATATTCACAAAACTAGCAGGAATCCGGTTTATGAAACCAAGACATTTAGAAGTGAGAACGGTATCCGACCAGAGCAAAATTATAGTTACCAGGACTTTTCACTAATATTGTCGCTGGTGCGAAATATAGAATCTTTTAGAAGTTAAAAAAACCGCCGCTAAAGAATCCGCTGTAATGCTTGACAGTCAATGGTTTAAAAAAAATAGCTAAGTAAAATTCAAAAATTATGGTGCAATATGACACATGAA